>JAILBI010000076.1 GCA_024681175.1 Acholeplasmatales bacterium | reverse complement strand
CATTTTAATTTTTGATTATTATAATCAATATAAAATATTACTGCCTTAACATTTCTTCTATAATTTAGGATATATGGATTTGATAATACAAAGCCTTTAATTGTTGTATTATTGCATAATAAAAAATCATCAATATTTTCTTCATATACAATATAGCTTTTAGGAAAAAAATATAATAAATCATTTATTGTATAGATATTATTATTGTTTAATTTTAATAATGTCTTAGGACCAAGTCCTTTTAATTCCTTTAAATCCATTTATTTCCCTCTTGGAAAAAAAAGCCAGGGATATTTCCCTGGGTTTTTATTCAACTGCAATAATATAAGAATAGATATCTTGATTTCCTTCAATAATTTCAACATCTAAGTCTGAATTAATCTTTAAGCAAAGCTTTTCAAGCTCCTTATATGAATCTTTTGAAACATCACTTCCACAGAAGATTGTGATAACCTCAGATTCATCTGTGATAACTTTTTCTAACAAGCTCTTTAAAGCATCCTTCTTTTCTTTTGTAGCAACAACAATTTCATTATTAACGATACCCATGTAATCGCCTGATGAAATCTTTAAGCCACCAATTTCAGTATCTCTTATTGAATAAGTAAGTTCACCAGTTGTAACACCTTTAACTTGCTCCATCATAAGCTCCATGTTTTCTTCCATAGATGCTTCTGAATTATAACCAACTAATGCAGCATAGCCTTGAGAAATTGTTTTTGCTTCTAAAACTGAAACATTAACACCTTCTACAAGATTAACTGCCTGCTTAGCAGCCATAATAACATTACCATTATTTGGAATGATAATTACATTTTTAGCATTGCATTCATTAATTGCATTTACGAATGCTTCTGTTGAAGGGTTCATTGTTTGTCCACCTTCAATTATGTAATCAACTCCAAGATCCTTAAATGTTTTAGAAATACCGTCACCGAAGCATACAGAAATAACTGCGAAGTTTTTCTTTGGTAATGATTTTTTATCTTCTTCTTTAAATGTTAAATTCTTAATTGCTACTGATGTAAATTCACCATTCTTTTGTGCAATTTCAAGTGCACGACCTGGACGATCAGTACGTAATTTAACAGATACTTTTCCATTATTTTTATCTAAGCTTAAATTATCACCTAAAAGTGATAATGCTGCTGCAAGCTCACGCTCTTCAAAATTTTCAGGCTTCTTTAAAGAAACTTCAAATTGCATTTCATAATTGAATACATTTTCTTCTTTAGTAGATGATGCTTCACTAGTTTCATCTTCATAAACTAGAATTTCACCATTTAATGCCTTAAGCATTCCTTCAGCTACACGATAGAAACCAGTTCCACCCGAATCTTCTACACCAGCTTCTTTTAATACTGGTAAAAGATTTGGAGTATTTTGTAAAGCTTTTTTAGCTTCAGCTAAATAATCTGTGAAAAATTCTACAATATCAGAATATTGTTTATCAATTGTTCCTTCAATTGCACATCTAATAACTGTTAAAATTGTTCCTTCAACAGGTTGAGTAACTGCCTTATATGCAATTTCTTTTCCTGATAATAAGCATTTTTTAAAATCATCTAAGCTTAATTCATTTGTATTAAGAGCTTTAAGACCAACTGAGAATCCACGGAAGAATTGTGATAAGATAACACCTGAATTTCCTCTTGCACCCATTAATGTTCCACGAGATAACATTTTTGCGTTTTCAGCAAGTCCTGATGACTCACAATTTTCTAATTCTGTAACACCTGATGTGATAGTCATAGCCATATTTGTTCCTGTATCTCCATCTGGAACAGGGAATACGTTTAATCTATCTACTTCATCACGATGATTTTTTAAATTTATTGCACCATTGATCACCATTTTCTTAAATAGCGATACATCAATATTACTAACAGACATGAAAGTAATACCTCCTTGATTAAATACATTATATAATTTTATATATAGAAAAAGACTATAGTCTTTAATTTATCCCAATAATTAATAAACATTGATAAAATTGTTTATATAAAAAAATAAAAACAAAAAAATATCAAAGTTTGTCTTATATTATCACTTTTAAGGCTTATTGTCAAATAAAGTCGTGAAAAATCTACTATGTTTCAACTTTTATTCAACTTATTTAAAATAATGCTTGATTATTTATTTCTCTTATTATAAAATTATAGGGCTTTGAGTATCAAGGAGGTTAAAGAAATGGCTAAATGTTATGTTACTGGTAAGACAACAATTACTGGAAATAAACGTTCCCATGCTTTAAACGCTACACGTCGTACTTGGAAGGCAAACCTTCAAACAGTACATATTAAAGACGCTAACGGAAATGTTAAGAAAGTTAAAATTTCTGCTAGAGCTTTAAAGAAGGGTAACATCGAAAGAGCTTAATAAGCAAATATTCAATTGTGCGATTTAACTGGCTTAGCCAGTTTTTTTGCTTTTATATAGAAAAAAATTGTCAGCTTTTTCTGACAATTTTTATTAAATCTCTTTTAATTTCTTTGCTGCTTCTACTGGATTATCTGAATTACAAATATATGATCCTGATACTGCAACATCTAAATAATCCTTTACAAGTGGCATTGTTTTTAAATTAATACCACCATCTATATTAATTAAATAATTATAATCAAATTTTTCTTTTAATTCCTTTAATTGCTTTACCTTATCTATTGCGATAGGCATAAATGGTTGTGAACCAAAGCCTGGCTCTACGCTCATTACTAAAACCATATCTACATATGGAAGATATTCTTTAATACTATCAACTGGTGTAGTAGGCTTAATAGATATACCTGCTTTACATCCACAATCCTTTATTTTTTGAATTGTGCTTTTAATATCACAATCTGCTTCAACATGAAATGTAATATATTGTGAGCCTACTTCTGCAAATCTTTCAATATATTTATCTGGATATTGAATCATTAAATGTGTATCAAATGGTTTATCTGTTAAATTTCTTAATGATGCAATAAATGCTGGACCAAATGATATATTATTTACAAATACTCCATCCATTACATCTAAATGAATGAAATCTACTGCTTCAAATGTATTTTGTAAGCTTCCTTTAACATCTGAATAATCACATGATAATATTGACAAAGAAATTTTCATTTTCTATCTCCTTTTGTTTCTTTATACATTCTTAAATAATCTTCATATCTCTCTTTTAAAATTTCACCTTTTTCATAAGCTTCTTTAATCATACAATCCTTTGAATTTAATAAATGATTGCAATCATTGAATCTACAATGATAATTTTTAAATTCAATAAAATATGAGCTTAATCCTTGAGGTGTTATTTTAGCTAAATCTAATTTAGAAAAACCTGGTGTATCACCAATATATCCATTTTTATATGTATATAATGTTGTTTCTCTTGTTGTATGCTTTCCTCTTCCTAGGGCTTTAGATATTTCATCAGTTTTTAAATTAAATTCAGGAATTAATGCATTAATTAATGTTGATTTACCTGCGCCTGTTTGACCAGATAATACAGTTATTTTATTTTCTAATACCTTTGATAAATCATCTATACCAATTTTATTAATACTATCAACATATAATATTTTATAACCTAATTTATCATAATAAGATAATTTAGATTTTAATTCATTTAATTCTTCTTCAGTTAATTTATCTATTTTTGTAACAACTATAACAGGAACAATATTTTCTTTAATAATATTAACAATAAATAAATCTAATAAATAAAATGAAAATGTAGGATCCTTTGCTGCAAATACTAATAATATTTGATCTACATTTGAAATATTAGGTCTTTTTAAAGTGTTTTTTCTTGGTAATATATCTTCAATCATATCATCATTAAAAATAACATGATCTCCAACCTTTGGTGAATTAGAAATATGTCTTATTTCTTTTTTTAAGGATACTGCATTAGGATTAGCTTCTAAAACCTTTGTTTTTCTTAATCTACCACATGCTTTAACCTTATATGTATTTCCTTCACTAAATATAGTATAAACACCTGCGTTATTGTTTATTACAATTCCTGTCATAATTCTCCTTAAGATAAATGCTTACTTCTTAATTGCCCACAAGCTGCATCAATATCAGAACCTTGTTCTTTTCTTAATTGAACATTGATACCATTTTTCTTTAATATATCAAAAAATAATATCATATTTTCTCTTTTACTTCTCTTATATGGCTTTTCTTTTACTTCATTATAAGGAATTAAATTAACATAACAATTTAATCCTCTTAATAATGCTGCAAGCTCATATGCACATTGCTTTGTGTCATTTACACCATCTAATAAAATATATTCAATTGTTATTCTTCTTCCTGTCTTATCAAAATAATAATGCATTGCATCAACAAGCTTATCAATTGAATATACCTTTGATATAGGCATTATTTCATTTCTTATTTTATCATTTGGAGCATGTAATGATATTGCAAGATTTACCTGTAAAGGGAATTCTGCATATTCTTTAATTTTTGGAACAAGCCCACAAGTTGAAATTGTAATATGTCTTGCGCCAATTTCTAATCCTTTTGGATTATTAATAATTTTTACAAAATTAATTACATTATCATAATTATCAAATGGCTCGCCAATACCCATTACAACAACATGAGATATTTTAACTTCAGCAATTTCTTCAACCTTTAAGATTTCTAAAACCATTTCAGCTGTTTCAAGATTTCTAACCTTTTTTCTCATTCCTGAAGCGCAAAATACACATCCCATATTACATCCTACCTCAGATGTAACACATAATGAATAACCATAATCCTGGTTCATTAATACTGATTCAATTAAATTGCCATCAGATAATTTAAATAAGAATTTTTGTGTACCATCTTTTGATTTTTGATGTGCGGCAACTTCAAAGTCATCAAAGATAAAATCATTCTTTAATATTTCTATGAATTTTTTAGATATATTAGTCATTTCATCAAATGATTTAACCTTAAAGCGATAAAGCCATTCTATTATTTGACTTGAACGATATGGCTTTTCTCCAAGTGAAATCATATAATCCTTTAACATGTCTTCTGTATATGAATAAATGCTTTTCATCTTAGACTCCTTTTTGCGTATGTATTATATCATTTAAAGTTATTCATTAAAAGAAAATATATTAATATATTATTCTATTTTTCTTTTAATCTTCTTTCTAAATATTCAGGTAATTCTTCAATTAATTTATATTTAGATACACCAAGCTTCATTAAAGATTTTTCTAATGTAGTTTCAACCACAAATTTATCTGCATCCTTACACAACAATAATCCTATTGTATCATTATCTCCTTCTATTCTTTCTAATTTATCTACAGCATTAACATAAAACATTAATTGACCTAAATGCTCAGGTTTAAATTTAACTACTTTAACCTCAATTACTACATAACAATGTATCTTTGTATGATACATTAATAAATCTATAAAGAATTCTTCATTAGTTGGTGTAGTTAATTTATATTCCTTACCAA
>JAILBI010000008.1 GCA_024681175.1 Acholeplasmatales bacterium | reverse complement strand
GAATTTGCATCAATTGAATTTTCAATTAATTCCTTTACAATGCTTAAGGGACGCTCTACAACCTCACCTGCCGCAATTTTTGAAGAAAGGGATTCTGGCATTACTCTTATTTTACCCATTATTTAATCTCCCTTAATTCATATAATAAATTTAATGCATCTCTTGGTGATAATTTATCTAAATCAGTTGCATCAAGCTTTTCCTTAACCTTGATTGCAAGTGCTGTAGATTCATCTATAGTATTATCATCTTCCTCATAATCATTAAAATCAAATAATGAAGGCATATTATCATCAAATGCTGAATCTTTCTTTTCTAAATTTTCTAATATATCCTTACTTCTATTAATTAAAGATTTAGGTAATCCTGCTAAGGATGCAACATTTATACCATAACTTTTATCAGATGGACCATCAGCTACCTTATGTAGGAATGCTACTCCTCCATCCTTTTCTCTTGCCATAACATGAACATTTTTTAATCTTGATAATGTTTTTTCAAGGCTTGTAAGCTCATGATAATGTGTTGAGAAAAGTGTCATTGCCCCAACTTTTTCATGAATATATTCAAGCATTGCCCAAGCAAGTGCCATACCATCATATGTTGCAGTACCACGACCTATTTCGTCAAATAAAATTAAGCTTTGCTTAGTTGCATTTGATAATGCATAATTTGCTTCAATCATTTCAACCATGAATGTAGATTGACCCATTAATAGGTCATCTGACGCACCTATTCTTGTAAATATAGAATCAAATATCATCATATCCGCACTTTTTGCAGGAACAAATGAACCAATTTGAGTTAATATTACAAGCTCTGCAAGCATCTTCATATATGTTGATTTACCAGACATATTAGGGCCTGTGATAAGCATAATATTATATTTATTATTTAATTCAACATCATTAACAATATAATTATCCTTAACAATTGTTTCTAATACAGGATGACGACCATCAACAATATTAATTGTTTTATTATGATTAATTGTTGGCTTAACATAATTATTATTTAATGCAAGCTCAGCTAATGATATATAACAATCAATAGTTGAAATTATATCCGCAAGATCTTGTAGGCTTCTTATATAATTTTTGACCTGATCTCTTATTTTAATGAATATTTCATATTCTATTCTTGATATTTCATCCTTAGCATTTAAAATAACACGCTCATATTCCTTTAATTCAGGATTAATAAATCTTTCATTATTAACTAATGTAGATCTTCTTTCATAATTTGCATCCTCAGGAATATTTTGAATTTGACTCTTATTAATTTCAATATAATAGCCAGATATTCTATTAAAGCCAACCTTTAAATTTTTAATACCTGTTTTTTCTCTTTCACGCTCTTGGAAATCTTCAATCCATTTTTCTGCATTATTTGAAATATTTCTAATTTCATCAAGCTTTGTATCAAAGCCTTGTTCAATTAATCCTCCATCAGTCAAAGATAATGGTGGATTTAGGACAATTGATTTTTCTAATAATTCATATAAATTTTTATGCTCATCAATATTAGATACATAATCATTAATAAAATCTAAATCTAATTTAGATAAAGATTCTTTAAATAATGGAATATTTTTTAAAGATCTTCTTAACCAAGATAAATCTTTTGCATTAGCTGAATTAGATGAAATTCTTCCAATAATACGCTCAAGGTCATAAACCTGTTTAAATATTTCTTTTATTTCACCACGAGAAATAACATTATTGATAAATGCTTCAATAAATTGTTGTCTATGAATGATTTCATCTTCATTAATTAAGGGCTTTTCTAGCCATTTTCTCATCATTCTTGAGCCCATACATGTTGAGCATTTATCAATTAAATATAATAATGAGCCAACCTTAGAATTTAATCTAATTGTATTTTCTATTTCTAAATTCTTTTTTGTAAATGAATCTAATCTTAAATATGTACCCTTTTTTAATGTTTTAAAAGGCTTAAAAAATGATGGCTCTACCTTTTGAGTTAAAATAAAATAATTAATTAACAAGCCAGCATATTTTTCATATATAGGATCAATATCAGATACAATATATTTTAAATTTAGTGATACATCATATTTATTAATTCTTGAAATAACTATATTATTATCCTTTAAAAATGATATTAAATCATCATCATGATAATTACTTTCTAATACTACTTCTTTAATATTTAATGAAATTATTTCTGATTTAAGATCATCCTTATTATTGAAATTAATTAAATATCCATCACCAATTGAGGCGTCAAGATAACACAAAACGAGCGTTTTTCTATCACGCCCGATTGATGCAATATAATTAAAATCCTTCTCTGATATACCCTGTTGAATAATACCAGGAGTTAATACCTTTACAACCTCTCTTTTTACAAGGCCCTTTGCGAAACGAGGATCTTCAACCTGTTCACATATTACAACCTTATATCCCTTTGTAACAAGCTTATCAGCATAAGCCTCATAAGCCTTGGCAGGAATACCACACATTGGTACTCTTTCCTTTACGCCTGCATCCTTACCTGTTAAGGCAAGCTCAAGCTCCTTTGATGCTAAAAGGGCATCATCAAAAAACATTTCATAAAAATCGCCTACACGATAAAAGACAATATAATCCTCATATTCTTTTTTAACACTAATATACTGCTCAATCATTGCAGAGTATTTTACTTCTTTATCCATTTTTACCTCAAAATAATGATTAAGCCTACTGATAAAACAACAACTAAGAATATAGTTAAAATAGCTATAATTAAAGTTGTTTTATTTTTACCTCTTAGCTTTTCAAATTCATATGATTTATATTTATCATTTGAAATGACATTTGCAACATCAATATCAATTTTCTTTTCAATTATTTCTTCTTTCTTTTCTTCCTTTTGAACAAGCTTTAATATTTCTTCATCAGATAAAGCTTCATCATCAGCTAAATTTTCATCATCAATAGATGTTTGAATTGATTTTGAAATTATAGGTGCCTCTTCAACAATTTCTTCTTCTGTAATTGGCTCATCTATAGGCTCAGGTATAATCTCAACAGGCTCTTCCTTTGGCTCTTCCTTAATTGATTCTAAGAAAGCGTCTGTATCCTCATCCTCACCTTCATAATGAATGACTCTTCCTTTAGTAACTGATAAATCATTTAAAGCATCATAATCAATACTAAATTCTAAGGGAATATATTCCTCTGAACAATATATTTTATCAATAGGAGTTGTTTCTAATGATACCTGCCCTAGGATATATATTAAATAATCAGACATCATCTTTTCATTAAGATGTGACTTCATTTTAATTCCAACTCTATCACAATAGCTTTCAAGCTGTTCAATAGACATATTTTTAAGCTCATCTACTATTGCATCATTATATGCACCCTGCATACGAAGTGAATATGTAATATATTCTAAATATTCATCAATAGTTAATACTGAAGGAAGCTCAATACCATGACGACCAGCAATTGTTTGCATCATTTCCTTTGATGCAGTATTTGCTAAATTAAATTCCAGGTCAGCAATTGATACACCATCAAATGTATCATCAAGCTCTAATGAGCAGGCTGAAACATAATCAAAATATTCAGAAAATGATTCTGTTTTAGCTTTTCTTAAATTTTTTAAATATGTTAATTCACCATCATTTAAATTTAATTTTAAATAATTATAAATAATTACATAAAATAATGCTTCTCTATATTCCTTAAATGAAACAGGATCATTAGCTATTTTCATGAATAAATCATATAATTGATATTCAGTAAAATATCTATAATATTCAAGCTTTTTAAAATAATCCTTAGATAATGATTCAGAATTTAAGAATTTAATTTTCTTATTTAAAACAGCCTGTAAGCTCATTACATTTAATACCTTAGGTATTTTTATTTCTCTATTCATAAAGAAATAATAAACCTGATTACCAGATAAAGATGCAAGAGATCTTACTAATGATGAAATTTTTTGTTGCTTACCATATATACTTATAACGCCCTTATCGAAATCTACTTCCATCTTTATACTCCTTAAGAAAAAAATCTATATTATATAATATAATATATTTTTAAAAAATACAAGAAATTGACCCATTAAAAACATAAAAATTATTTCATTAATATACATTTGTTTAAATACGTAAAAAAAATGATATAATAAGGAAGATTGAGAGGTATAAATATATGAAATATTTAGCGATAATTTTTAATGGCTTCGAGGAAGAAGAGGCAATGGCACCTTTTGCAATATTAAGAAGATGTAAGCTTGATCTTACAATTGCAAGTGCTTCTACATCTTGTACAGGATGTCATAATATTACAATTACAGATTTAACACCTTTAGATAAAGTTAATTATGTAGATTATGATTGCTTAATTTTACCAGGAGGACCACATTATCGTTTCTTAGAAACTGAACCAAAGGTTAAAGAAATAATTGATTATTTCATGGCTGAAAAAAAGATGGTTGCGGCAATTTGTGCATCTCCTACAATTTTAGGTAAAATGGGATATTTAGAAGGCAAAAATTACACTTGCTTCACATCAATGAATGCTGATTTTGGTGGTAATTACACAGATGAAGGTGTAACAGTTGATGGTAATATAATATCTGCAAAATCTGTTGCATATTCCCTAGAATTTGCATATAAAATTGTTGAAGAAACACAAGATTCTTCTGTTTTAGAAAATCTATTTAAAAGAATTTATCATGAGAAATAAAAAAATAATTGAAATGATTAATTCATATCAACAGGATAGAGGCTATTATAGGGCAAAAAGATGTAGGTTTATACCTACCTGCTCTGAATATGCCAAAATCTGTTATATGAATTATTCATTTATTAAGGCATCATTTATGGCATTTAAAAGATTTATGAAATGTAATCCATTCCATAAAATTGCATATGACCCTGTTCCATTAAAGGGAGATAATTTAAATTTAGATGGAATAGATTTAAATGATGTAAAAATTATTAATAAAAAAGGTGAAAATAATGATTGAACTTCTATCTCCTGCTGGAGATTTTGAATCAGCTAAGCAAGCACTATATAATGGCGCTGATGCCATATATTGTGCTACAGAGCGCTTTGGCGCAAGAGCTTATGCAAAAAATTTAACATTAGATGAGCTATCACATCTTTTAATTTTAGCCCATAGTCTTGGTAAAAAAATATATGTAACATTAAATATCATGATTAAGGAAAATGAATTAAAGGATGCATATCAATATGCAAATATATTATATAGTCTAGGTGTAGATGGACTTATATTAGCTGATTATGCTTTAATTAGATATGTTATTTCTAACCTTAATGGCATGGAAGCTCATATTTCAACTCAGGCAGGAATAAAAGATTTAGAAGACGCATTATTTTTTAAAGAAAAAAAGGCAAATAGATTAGTTTTAGCACGTGAAACATCATATGATGATATAAAAGAAATTAAAGAAAAAACTAATCTTCCTTTAGAAATATTTGCCCATGGTGCACTTTGTGTATCATATAGTGGAGGATGTTTATTTTCTTCTATTTTATATTTAAGATCAGGTAATAGAGGCAGATGTGCCCAAAATTGTAGACGTGAATATGAAATATATAAAAATGATAAGCTTTTCGCTAAAAAAGCTTATCATCTTGCGATGAAGGATTTAAATACTTCTTCTTATCTTGATAAATTATCATCTGTTGCAGATTCACTTAAAATTGAAGGTAGAATGAAAAGCCCAGATTATGTAAAAACTGTAACAAGTGAATATAGACAAAAGCTAGATGATAAAAATTATAATCCAGAAGGATTATTAAAAATATTTCACCGTCAATATACAAAAGGCTTTTTATTTAATGAAGACAATGGTACTGTTGTAGATGAAAAAATGAAAG
>JAILBI010000068.1 GCA_024681175.1 Acholeplasmatales bacterium | reverse complement strand
AAGCTAGGCATTTTCTTTCTTTGTAGTATATTTTAAAGGTATTTTATAATAAGACTCATATACCTCTTTCCACATATTATAATTAAGATCTTTTAAATAATTAATATTATCTTTTTTATTTAAATCATCCTTTTTATATATAGGCTTTAATATATTTATTGTATATTCTTGTACATAAAATCCATCATTATCTACAATATCAGAATCAGACATTGTAATAAATACAGGAACAACTGGAACATCAGCCATTACCGCAATACTAAATGCCCCATCCTGAAGTGGCTTAGGCTTTTTATAATTCCACCACATTGATTGTTCAGGATAAACTAAAACAAGATGACCTTGTTTTAATAATTCTTTTGTAGACCTCATAAATTCTACCATTACCTTTTTATTTTCAGCTAAAGGTAGGGTATAACAATTTTTCATTAAAAAGCCATAAAAGCCTGGAAATGATGTATAATTTCCTTCTCTTATAACACGATAAAATCTTTTTTTCTTTCTATTTTTAATACAAGTTTCATATGCAACCTGGATTGCGAAAGAATCAAAGGCATTGAAATGATTACAAGTAATTATGGCACCACTATCTAAATTAGCTAAATTTTCAATGCCTTTAATTTCTTTTATAATCATTTGTTTATTTTTAATGATCTTTTTTAAGAATTTTCTTGCTTGATGGTAAGCAAATTTAGTTTTTATTTTACTTGATAGCTTCTTTCTTAAATAATCCACCTCACCTTCCTTAATAGGAATGGTAGGTGGATCTTGTTCTACATCAAGTATAAATTTTCCTTCAAGCTCATATTGTTCAATTTTTTCTAATATTTTTAATCTTTCAGGATTTTTATTCATAATTAAGATACTGTTCTTTCAAGAAATAAATTAATATTTAAGTCAGTTTCAAGGATTCTTCTAAATGTATCTTCTCTTTTAGCTTCCTTTAAAGCTAATTTATATAATCTTTCAGAAGCTTGTAAATCTTTCTTTCTTTGTTTATCTGTATAATTATCTAAGATAGATTGAATTTCATTATAATATGGAGATAATTTAGCATATTTCCAGAAGAATTCATTATATCTTACTTCTGTAAAATGCCAAGGCTTAGCCCACATAATATAATGAATTATATTAATATCTTCATCAGCGATTTCTTTATTTAAGAATGATTCAGTGTTCCAATTATCACCAACAAATAATACTCTATCTTTACAAATAACATTTAAATAATCCTCATCCTGAGTTACTTTAAATGTATATATATTTAATAAATACATGAATTTTTCAAATACTTCTTCATCTCTCCAAAGCTTTGAATTAATAAGAAGCATACCTGCATTAAAGAATTGATATCTTGAAATATCTAAATTCTTTTCAACATAATCACCATATGCATCAGTTTGTACCATTGCCTGTTCATGTGCGGCACCAACTAAATTGTTACCTAGCTCCATTTCATATAATTTAGAAATATCGCCTTTAATAATCATATCTGAATCAAGATAAATTGTTTTATCATATTCAGTAAACATTTTAGCAATTAATAATCTATAATATGTTGTTTTAGAATAATAATCTCTAACATGTAATAAATCATTTATAGATTTTAAATAATCTGAAACATTTACAAAATATAATTCCATATTATTATATTTATTAAAATGATTATACATAATTGCTTGATTTTCATCTGTAATATCTGAATGAAGGATATATACACGATATGTATAATCTTTATTTGCATTAATGATCATAGATTCTACTGCGACAGATGTAAATTTTAAAAATCTATCGTCGCAAGAAAAATAAACTGGAATAATTTTATTCATTTAAAATTCTCCTTTTCCGATGCAAAACACATCTTTCATCGTAGTCATTATAACAAAATAATTTTATAGTTCAAGTTTTCTAACGAGAAACCTAATTCTACTAAAAATATAGTGCATTCTACAAATTCTACCACGAGGAGAGTCCCTTGATTTTACTATATATTTTTTAATTTTTTTGTGTTAATATATAGGTATGAGCGATTTAAAAAAAATTATTGCAACAAACCTAGTAGAGTTAAGAAAAATGAAGAAATACACCCAACAGGACGTTGGAAATATCCTTGGATATTCTGATAAAGCAATATCAAAATGGGAGCGAGGTGAATCTTTACCAGACATTGATGTGCTATATCAAATAGCCGATATGTATGAAGTAACATTAGACTTTTTAACTCATGAAGGTTCTTATGAAGAGAAAAAAGAATATATAGTTCCTAAATATGAAAAAAGAAATAAAATAATTATTACTCTTCTTTTTTCAACATTTGTATGGCTACTTGTATTAATTATATTTATTTATCTTACTACAAAAGATATGTATTATTGGCCTGTGTTTATGTATGGATTTCCAACTAATTGTATTGTATTAATTGTATTAAATAGAAGGTGGGGAAAAAGAATTTATTTCTTACCTATATTTTCAGTTTTAACATGGACAGGATTAACCAGCTTTTATTTAGCTATATTTTATAAAAGTGGAACCCATGTATGGTATTTATTTTTACTTGGTGTACCATTTCAGATTGCAATTGTTCTTCTTTCACAAATTAAAAGAGTATGAAAAAGAAGTAATCATCAAGATTACTTCTTTTCTTTCTTTTTAGATTTTATAAATATATGTGTTATATAAAACATCTTTAAAATCTATTCCATCAATTATTAAATAATATATGCCACCAGCATTAGATGAAAGACTATTAATTGATTCATAATCGCTATTTAAAATATCAGTGATAGTTACTTCCTTAAATGTATGATCAGATAATAATATATTTAATTTATCACCTTTATTTAATTCTTCAAAATTAGTTTTTACTTTAAGTGCTAAACCATTATCTAATTCTTCTTTTCCATTAATTCTACAATTATAAGATACCTGTTCCCAAATAGCTTTAATATGCATTGAAGGTGTTATTGTAGATATATTTCTATTAGATACATATTCATATGCATCTTCTTCTGAATTATCAATAAATATACCCCAGCCTTTAAATTCATATCCTGGATTATAAAATTCACATTTAATTTTTTTAAATAATTCTGATATTTTTATATCTTCTTTTAATGTATAAATTATATAATCATTTTTTAAATAAGTAGTATTTGATTCAAATTTAATATTTATATTTGAATTAAAATCCTGTGCATATTGTCTAACAATATTTGTATCATTTCCACATGATATTATTTCATAATTTCCTATTGGCATACCATTATAATAAAAGTTACCTTTTAATCCTGGATAAAAAAATAAATGATTTGTTGATGTAGCACGTGCAATATAATAATTCGAATCATCATTTGAAATTGATGATACAGAATTATAATTCATATCATATAATGCTTCAAATTTTAATGAATAACTAATTCTTGCATTACTTGTAAATACAGTATATAAATTATATAAATTATTTACTGATATATTATAAGATGATAAATTATTAATTTTAATATAATAATTATAATTTAATGGCACATTATCGTTTGCACCACAAATGATTGCATTGTCTTCAATTTCATCTTTAGAAATCTGATTACCAAGGAGAATACCTATACCATCTCCTTCTTGTGCATAATCACTTAGCTTTTTAAACACTTCTATGTCTTTAACTTCTACTACATATGGATATAGTGAATTTGGATTATATATTTTTATACAATCTCCTTTTCTTAAAGTACCTTTAATAATTGTTGCAGTTATTACCGTGCCTCTTTCAGCAATTGAAAATACACTAGATACATATGCTTCAAGTGCTTCATTATTAGATATACGTAAAAGCTTATTATTATCTTCATCTGAAGATATAATATAGCCATCATTTGTAATTTTTTCATCTGATTTTATTACATTATTTAAATCAAGATATATACAAGGTCTTACACCGGCAATACGATTAGTTTTATTTCCAGCAAAATCCCATCTACCTGAAGCTACCGCATTAGGATTAGAATGCTTTGAACGTGTGTACCAAACCCAAGTCTGCTTTCCTGAGTAAATATTTTCTTGATAATCGCCACCTAAGCATGCTTGATATGGTGTGCCACCTTTTTTTCCTGTGTATATGTGATTATCATAATTTTGGGTTAATATACCATAAATATTTTCATATTCATCTTGTGAAATTAAGAAAATATTATCATATGTATCTTTTACATGTGCTCCTGTTGTACAAGCTTTAACATATGTAGATTCAATTAATTTTTGTTCTATATTATTAAATGCATCATAATAAAAGTCACTAATCATCCAATTTCTTATATCTGATAATCTATAATCATTTGCATAACCTAAACCACCGTTATGTTCAAATTCGGCAGTTGTTGATTCATTATCAGGATCATATGGTGAATATGATATTGAATCTAAAACTAAATCTGAAAATAAAAATGCTTTACCATTTTCTTCATTTAAAATTCGCCATTTTATTGGTTCATATTTAAACCAATAAATATTAAATGTTTGATAACCATTATATTCTTGTGAACTAATTGAAACACTAATTCCTTCTCTTTTTACTTTTTTTGGCAAAGTATCAGGTCTATATTCATTAAAATAGATACCTCTATAGTCATTTTTACCATCATTGTTAAGATCAATATCTATATACCATATATAATCATTAGACCCTTTAGAATATAATTTACTAAATGGTGTCCATTTATTAGAATTTGATGATGTAGGTAATGATCCTGATTTATTATTTAATGAAGATATTAAATCATCATCTTCAACTAATGATTGAGGATATGATCCAAAATAAATATAATCTTTTTCATTTTCATTTTCTTTTTTAAATGGAACCAATTCAACAGTAATTGTTAATGAATTACCTGGAATTTTAATATCAACACTATCTCCATAATAAGAAACATTATTATCACTTCTTGTCCATTTTAAATAATAGCCATCAGGTAAATTAGTTGATCTAAATGTTTGAGTAGATAAATATTCATATTTATTATCTTCACTCATGCCTTCTAATTTTAAATTAGTTACCTTATTATCAATTGTTACCTTTGTTTTATAAACATTATATCTAGCTTCAATTGTAATATCATATGAAGGCATTTCATAATTTAATGTATCACCATCATCATAAAATTCATCATTAATATACCATCCATCAAATTCATAACCAGAGCTAAATACCTCTACACTTAATTCAATATTTGTACCTACTTCAATTTCTTTATTATCATATAAATAATCTCCATCTATAGTACCAATATTTTCATCTTGATTAATTATTTTAACTAAAAATAAATTATCATCATTATTTGTAGATATACTAGTTTCTGATGTAGTAATATCTAAGCTTGTTGAAGGTGTTTCATTAGTAGTTGATGTTTGATTATTTGTTGATGTAGATGTTGTAGTATCATTATTAGTTGATGTAATTGTAGATGTTGAAGTTGTAGTATTTACATTAGATGATGTAGTTGTATCTTTATTTGTAGTTGATGAAACATCACCATTTGATGTAATACTAGTTGATGACACTTCATTATTAGTTGATGTAGATACATCATTTGAGCTAATTATAGATGAAACAACATCGTTTTTTATTTTTTCTTTCTTTCCACAGCTAAATAAAAATGATGTGCTAATTAAAGCCATGCCTATTATTGAAAAAAATTTATATTTTCTTTTCATGATATCCCTCCATAAAAACACATTTAACACAACAATATTTTAAATAATTATTGTATAAAATACAATAAAAAAGTAATCTCTTTCGAGATTACTTTACATCTTTAACGGCTTCTTGAATATATTTATCAACTGTGGCATCACGATCAACTGTGCAATTTGCAGTAAAACTTGAATAAGTTGTAATTCCACTAAATTCCACTTCCACATTTTCAACAAATTGATAATTTAATAAATAACCATTATCATCAACTTCAATAACACATTCTGTAATTGAAACATCGGCACCCATTACTTTATATTTTGTAGGTGATTTTTTAAGCGAATATTTATTGTCAACCTTTTTAAAATCCGAATATTTAAAAAATGACATATCACTAATTTCTTCAAGTGTTTCATTCAATGAATCACCTTCTTCATTTGTTTCATATAATATTTTCTCACCATATTGATAAATCTTACCATTTTCTTTTGCTTCATATTCATCATCTGATAACTGATATAAAATAATATCATCATTTTTAAATTCAAGATAGCCATATATTTGTAATTCCGAAATAATACTATTATTAGTTATAGATCTCATTGTAGCTACTATTGAATTCTTGTACATTTCCACACGAGATACTGATTTAGATGGAACTCCATCATAAACAGAATCCATTTCTTGTACCATAACTATTGCGTGATCTGATAAATAGTCCTCATCAAGTTCACTATAGGCATAGAGTGCCTTTTCAAAATCCTTTTCTTCTTGAGACTTTTTTTCTCCACATGAAATTAATAAGAATAAAAAGGGTACTACCAATAATAAATATAACAATTTTTTCATCGTTTCTCCTCCTATACGATACTTTAATGATACAAAATATTTTTTATTATTGCAATAATAATAGTTCAAAAAAATAAACAACCACCGGTTGTTTATTTTATTAAAGCTATTTTATTTTCTAAATCTTTAATTTCTTCTTCTAATTGAGGGATTCTTGCTTTCGCATTATTAACCTCTTTAACAGTTTGATTTTCATCTCTTACGATTTTAATCATATCATTAAGCTCACTTTTCTTTCTACCAAGCTGCATATTTAATACACTTCTTCTTGATTTAATTTCTTTTTCATGAGCTTCTATTTCTTGTTTTCTTTTAACTAATTGATTTTTTAAATCCTCAGGCATATAAAGCTCTATATGTCCACATTCTTGACAAGCATATGCATCTAGCTTGTAATTTGTGTCTCCGTCTGAAGTTACAAATCTATATAAATTTGCATCTACATATTCATTACATCCACAACAGCTACATTTAAATTTCATAATTAATCTCCTTTATATTATTTTATTATCTAATGTTACCTTTAAGCCAACCTTTTTAATATTTTTAGCTACAAGCTTTTTCTTTGCTAAATGAGTTTCTAATATTAATGTTTTACTTGTTGCAGATTTTTCTTCTACAACAATTTCATCATTAACCATTATGTAATGATGGTAAAAACCAAAATAGATTTCAATATCCCAGTTTATTAATTTAAATTCTTTAGCTTTAATATTTAATGCTGCAACTAAAAATGCAAATGATACTACAAATCCTAATATTGATATAAAGAAAAATACCATCATTAGAACCTTTGACATATCATCCCACAAAAAGAAAAAAATAGTACTTAATGCAATAAAAAATACTGTTAATGAAGTAAATAATATTAAATATAATTGTTTTCTTTTTATTGCATGTATTTTAACCTTTTTGTTCATAAAAAAACCTCATTAACTATTATAATAGATTAATTATTTTTTTTAAATAATAAAAAATAAATAGTGCTTGGCACTATTTATTAATTATCTTCTAAAAATGTAATAAGATTAGGTAATGGAAGTGGTCTTGAATAATAAAATCCTTGAATAAAGTCACATTTTAATTTTTCAAGGAATTTAACCTGTGCTTCCTCTTCTACACCTTCCGCAACAATTTGTCTATTAAATTGGCGAATTAAATCAAATTGATTTTCTATTATTTTATTATATACTGGATTTTCAATCTTATCTATTAATGATTTATCTATTTTTACATAAGATAAATCAATTTCTGTAAATCTTTTTAAATTAGAATAGCCTGTACCAAAATCATCTAATGCAAGCTTAATATTATTATCTCTTAATACCTGAATATTTCTTGATACAGTTTCTAATTTAGCTACATTATATGATTCTAATACCTCTACTACAATATTATCAGGATTAATATTATTCTTTTTAAATGTTTCTACAAGATCTTTTGCAAAATTCCTTTTTGCAAGCTCTATAGTAGAAACATTTATTTCTACATAGGCCATTTCATATTTTTTAAATTCTTTACTATTGATAAATTCAATAACCTTTTCAATCATGATTTCATCTATTTTTTCAACTAAGCCATTTTCTTCCGCAAAAGGAATAAAATAGCCTGGTGAGATAAAGCCATATTTTGGATGGTTTAATCTAATTAGGGCTTCTACACAATTGAATTTCTTTTCTTTTAAATTATATATAGGCTGATAATATACCTCAAATGTTTTATTTAATATTGCATCAGCTAATATAGATTTTAAATTAACCTTCATTTCAAATAATGAATCATTTTTCTTAAATGAATAATTAATATCATCTGATTTACCAAAGAATACCTTAGATAATAAGCCATCAAATGATAATGCTTTATCTAAAGAATCAAAATCACCATTTACTGAAGCAATAACAGTTTTTGCATCAGGAACAAATCTTTTACCTTCACAATATATTGTATTAATATCTTTAATTATTTCATTTTTAATTTTATCTATCTTATCTCTACTATATGCACATATTGCAAAAACGCCACCTTCAAGATAATATGGCTTATAATCACCTATCTTCTTATATCCATATAATAATCTTTTAGATATTCTTTC
>JAILBI010000067.1 GCA_024681175.1 Acholeplasmatales bacterium | reverse complement strand
TATTAGGCTCTTCATTATTAATATTCTTAATTATTTATGCAATAATAAGAAAAAAATCAAGAATTGTTGTTGCACCATTAAGAAGAATTCCATATACAATTATTCCATTTATATTATCAATGTTTGTAATAATAATAACATTAAATGAATATCATATATTTGAAAATATTAATAAATTATTTAATCAAATAGAAAATGAAAAATTAAGATCTATGATGTTTTTATTTACATCAATATTATCATGTAATTTCTTAAATAATATCCCAATGACATTAGCTTATTCTTGTATCCTTGATGGATCAAGTATATCATCAATATATGCAACAATTATAGGTTCTAACCTTGGTGCAATATTAACTCCTATTGGGGCACTTGCAGGAATAATGTGGATTAGAATATTAAAAATAAATGATATAAATTATTCATTTAAAGATTTTATTAAAAATGGATGTATCATACTTCTATTTACATTAATTGGAACGACAATATCAATTTTAATCATATAAAAAAGCCATCTTGCGATGGCATTTTTTATTATATGAATATTTTATAATCTAATTACGCATGCAGGTCTGACACCAAATTTAGAATATCTAACATCTTTCATTTCAATATCACCTTCACTATTTAAGATTTGATACTTTTGTCCGCCACCAGCTGCCCAATTTACATTACTTGGGCTTCTTAGCATCCAGTATGCAGCATAATCATTAATAATTTGTAAATCATTTATTTTTGCATAGTCAGAACCTTTGACTGCTCTTGAAGAAGGTGTTTTAAAATATGTAGATACTTCTTCAGTTGATAATAAGAATAAATAATCATCACAATCTTGTCCTATATAGTCACACTCAGTAAAGCCTGTTGACTCTAAAGAATTATCAATATGAGTAAGCTCAATAATTGATTTTTCTAAATTAGTGAAGGCTAATTTATAGAAAGAATCATTTAAAAATTTTCTGATTTGTGATAATGCATAATCATTTGCATAGCCTTCTCCATAATGCACTTGTTTATCTAGAGACTTGCTTTTATGAAATTCTTGACAATCAAGACATAAATTTGCAATAATTAGAGCATTTCCATTTTCTTCATTTAAAATGTCCCATTCAATTGGATCATAGCTGAACCAATATCTAATTCCTTTTTCAAATCCATTATCATCAACATAAGAACTTCCACCTGTCTCTGCTGTAGTTATTGACTGATCATATGCAATTGGTCTAAAAGCATAGAGTAAAACTCCTCTATAATCATAATCACCATCCTTATCATAATCTATGTCCTGATAGAACATATAGTTTTGTGTTCCACCAGAGTAATAATAAGCATAGTTAGTCCATTTTCCCCAATTTCTTTTATTATCATTTGTTCTAGATGGATATTGGCTACCTGACTTAGCATTAAGACTTTCAATTAATTCTTCATCTTCTACTAAAGATTGAGGATATGAACCAAAATAGATTTTGTTTCCTTCTCTTCTATATAACGAATCAGATGAAACAGCTGTTATAGTAAGAGTGATGTTTGTCGCAGGAACAACAAAATTAATAGTTTCTCCTTCATATACAATTCCATCACTGCATGTCCAAATTAAATGACAATTAGAAGGAACACTTGAAGCAGTTACTACTATTGTTTCACCATAATTATATGAAGTTCCATCTACTAATCCTGAAATAGTAACATTTGCCTGATTATCTATTGTAATTATAGATTTAATAACTTCAAATCTTGCTTCATAAGTATTATCAGATGATGCAACTTTTATAGAAACATAAGAATAGATTGAATATAGTTCATCATTTCTATACCAACCAATAAATTTATATCCTTTTTTTGGTACTGCATAGATAAAAGGAGTATCACCATATTTTAAGTTTAGCTCTGTTTCATCATTACTAGAGTCTGGGAAATATACAATACCCATACTATAATCATTAGCTATTAATTTAGCTGTATAAAGATTTCTATCATAATAAACATCTATAGATGAGCTACCGTTTTCTAAAATTGTAGTTTGTTCAAAATCTTTTACAGTAAAACCATCAATTTCTTCAGCAACATAATTAGATAATTCTCCTGCAAGTCCATAAGTGGTTATAGTTTTTTCAAGGGTGTAATCATCATTAGATATATTTTGTAAATAAATATTAACTTTATATTCTGCATTACCAAATCTTGCTTCAAAAGAAACATTATTTTTTGGCATATTAAATGTATACGGATTTAATTTAGATATTAGCTTAGAGCCACTAAACCAACCTATAAATGAATATCCTGTTGAAGCTGTAGCTGTAATTGTTACTTCCTCGCCTGCAGCATAATTTGCTTTAGGTGATGATGCATTGCAACCACTTGATGATGGTGCTACAGTCAATGTTAATTCATTTGTCTTTTGCTTTGCATCAAATTTTGCATATAGATTTGTAATACCTTTTATTTTATCTTCTTCAAAATCAAATAAAGTATCTGATTGTACATCTACAATCCATCCTACAAATACATAATCATATGTATTATCAGATTCTTTTGTAGGATTTGTTGGTAATGTTGGCTTAGATCCATATTCTACTTCTTGTAAATCATATTCTACTGTTCCATTATAAAATGTTACAGCATATTTACGTAGAGTCTTGTCATAAGTAGCCTCATATACTACATCATCATTAACTATAGATAATTCTGGTGTCCAAGTTGAAAATGTGTATGTATATTGATCATCTGCTTCTCTTGTTGGAATCTGTCCATCATATGATGGTTCAGAACCATATTTTACATTTTCATCTTTTTCAAGTTCTTCTCCATCATAATTTTTCCAAATAACAGTATATGTATTTTCAATTTCAGTCCATTTTGCATATATAGTTGTATCATCTAAGATTGCACTATCAAAATCATATTCATCCTTAAATTGGTTATCTTGATACCAACCAGCAAAAACATAAGTATATTGTGGTGTATTTTCTTTACTAGGATCATCAGGTCTTTGAGCCTTTTTACCTTCTTCAACAATTTGAGATAAAATATCACTTCCACCATTTGTATCAAATTCTACTTTATAGCTATTGACAATTAAAGAAGTTGTTGTCTCACCAGATGTAGTAGTTGATGTACTTGTTGATGTACTTGTACTGGTTGAAGTACTTGTTGATGTACTTGTTGATGTACTTGTACTTGTTGATGTACTTGTACTTGTTGATGTGTTTGTAGATACATCACTTGTAATATCATCCTTTTTATCTTCTTTTTCTTTACCACAAGATATAAGTGAAAATATAGCTAATGCACCTAAAAATAGACTAAATAATTTATTTCTCTTTCTCATAATAAACTCCTATAAAATACATTATAATTTTATAACAACACTTAAATAAAAGATTAATAAAAAACTCATCCCGAAGGATAAGCTTTATTTATTCTTCTATAGATGCTCTTGGATCTATTACTTCTGTTGTACCTATATTTGTTACTTCTTCAATTTTGTATTCAGTATCTTTATGTGTAAATGAATATGAATCTAATTTACCATCAACAAATTTAATTTTGAAATTTGAAATATTTCCTGCATTAGTAGATAAATTGCTTGCTACATAGCAAGATGTTTCTTCATCATATGTGAATTGATAATAATCAACTACAGGCATATACATAAATTCTAACATAAATCTTTCAAATGAAGATGATTGAATATTATTATAACTCCAACTTTCATCAGTTTTAACATAATAATGGAATTTAACAGTTTCACCTACTTCAGTAATATAATATATTTCTTGATCTTGATTAGTATTACCTTTTCTAACATAAGTATCTAATCTTAATCCATCATCATATTCTAATGTTCCTTTATATACAGAATAATCATATTTAAGAGTAATATTTAAATTATTAAATGTTTCAGGTGTAAGGCCAAAATATTCATTAAATGTTCCAGCACATACCATATTTGCATATGTTGGTCTTACAATTTCTGCATCATTAAATGTGAAATTATTACATTTAATTTCAAATTCTAATGCATTAGATTTGAAAATATATTCTAATGATACTAATTTATTATTTTCAAATTTAATTGATACATTTTTATAAACTAATTCATCTGATAAAGAAATATTTTCAGCTGTATATGATTTAGTTAGTTCATCATATGTAAATTCATCAAAATTGAAGCGTGGGAAATAAATATAATTTCTAAATTCATTATATGATAAATTATTTCTTACAAGATCTGACCATTCATCACCATCAACATCTATAGATGCTTTATCATATATTATTTCTCCTTCATCATTTAATTTGAAGCTATAATATTTCTTTTTATCAGATGATGATGAATGAGTTTCCGTTGATACTTCATTATTATTTATATTAATTTCACCATTAAATAGACTAACTGAAGATTTTTCTTCATAATCAAATTTAATATTTAATTTAGATAAAGAATCATTATATGTGCCAAAATATGAATCAAATGTTTTTGATGTAACTTTATTTTCATTAGGATTTACAACCATACATTTTCCTTCAGATTTAACAATATAATCATGATTAACTTCTTGTAAAGGATAAACAGTAGTAAATTTATATGATTTTAATTTATTATCTTCAAATATAATAGATATATCTTTATATGATATATCAGATGATAATACAATTAAATCTGCATCATATGAACAAGTTTCTTCATTATATGTAAAATCATCAAAATCAAAATAAGGTATTGCAATACTATTTCTATAGCTTTCATATGACATATAATTAGCCACAGGTGAAGTCCATTCCTGTAATTCTATATTAATTGCTTGAGCCATATCAAAATAAAGTATATTTTCTTTTTCATCATAAGAAGTAGCTTTGTAGAAATGGCTACTATTATTTTTACTTGAATACATTGCAGTCATTCCATCAGACATAGCCACTTCTATGCCACCTTCAGATTGGTCCTTAAATGTAATATTTAAATTCATTAATGATTCTTCATAGCTACCAAAATATGAATTAAATATTTCTTCATTAATTAAATTTTTAAATGGATTATTAACAACTACATCACCAATTTGTAAAACAGTACATGAAACATCACCTTCATAGCCTGTTTCAACATATTTATAGCTATATGAAACTAATTTATTATCTTCAAATTCTATAACGATATTTGAATATGTACCATTGTTACTAACAAATGATGCACAGCTATATTTACCATCATCATATGTAAAACGATCAAATGCAAATCTAGGTAAATATCTATTTCTTGCGAAAATAGAATATTTTGAAGTTGCATCTTCTAATTCTTCCCAACCATCAAAGCCAAATGATGAATGCTTATATGATAATTCATATGTAGCTTCATCATATTCACCTAATTTGAAAAATTTCTCATCAGTATGTAAATCATCACTTG
>JAILBI010000058.1 GCA_024681175.1 Acholeplasmatales bacterium | reverse complement strand
AACTGTAATAACATCATATAGTGGTATATCTAGTGCTGATGACCAAGGAAATAATTATGTATGTACATCTAATGGATGGGGTGATTATTTCAAGGTTGGAAGTGTATATCAATATAAATCAAAGGATGCTGAATATTGGTCTGGTATGGAAGCAACTGGAACAATATTCACATTTAAGAATATGACAAGCTATGGCAATGTTATTGCAAGATATGCAAGATATGATGAATCTCATTGGTATTGGAATATTGATGAGCATCATGCGTTCCAAATGTATAGTGATGGATTCTTAACACTTTGTTTCTATAAAGGTTAATAAATACTCATTTATTAAAATCGTCCACATAAAAGTGGGCGATTTTGTTTTTTATATGATAATTTAGTTAATTATTTATCTTGAGTTTTTATCGCAAATGTGAAAAAACGGGTCAAAAAACATATCGCAAATGTGGGAAATGAGTATAAATGATTAAATTATATAATGTATCTTATGTTGGGATTTTGTTTTAATATGATATAATATTATTGATTTTATTTTTAGGAGTGATAGCGTGAGAGACAAATGGACTAATAGAACATCATTTATTTTAGCATCTATTGGATCTGCAGTAGGTCTTGGAAATGCTTGGAGATTTCCTGGACTTTGTGCTAAATTTGGTGGTGGTGCCTTTTTAATGGCTTATATTATATGTATGGTCGTGCTTGGTATTCCATTATTAATGATGGAAACTGCCATAGGAAGAAAGGCACAGGGTGGTGCACCTAAGGCAATGAGAACTGTAAATAAGAAGGCAGAGCCTGTTGGTTGGGCGGCTGTTGCAAATGCGTTTGTTATTTTAACTTATTATGCAGTTGTATTTGCTTGGTGTATTTTAATGTGTTTTTTAGCATTTAAATTTGCAACAACTAATAAAACACCAGAAACTGCATCAAAATTATGGTCTGATTCAATTGGTACTACTTGGGGCACATCATTTTTAGGTGAAGGTGGCAAAATTAGTATTTTATTATTAATTTGCTTAGCTATAGCCTGGGCGTTTATTTATGGTTGTATTAGAAATGGTGCAAGCCAGGTTGGTAAGGTTGTTAAATATACTGTATTCTTACCTGTTATAATGTTATTAATATTAGCTATTAAAGGCTTTATTGGAAATCCTCATTTAGGAGAAGCTTTAGCACATTTATTTGTGCCAAAGTGGAGTGAATTTGGAGATGTTGAGCTTTGGATTAATGCAATGGGGCAATCATTTTATAGTCTATCAATAATGATGGCTATTATGTTTGCATATGGTTCTTATTTAAAGAAGGGATCTAATATTGCAGTAGATTCAATTATCATTGCATTTAGTGATTTAGCAATATCTGTATTATCTGGTGTTGTATTATTTACTACAATGTACCAAACTGGTCAAACAGTTGATAATATGTCTGCATCAGGTATTGCAACTGCATATATTATTTATCCAACTGCAATTGTTAATTTGACATCAGTTGGAGCCTTAAATGCAATATTTGGATTTGTATTCTATTTCATGCTTTGTACACTTGCAATAGATTCAGCATTCTCAATTTTAGAAGGTATTGCAACATCTGTATCTGATAAATTTAAATTACCAAAGAAGAAAACTACATTTACAATTGCGATAATTGCGGCAATTATCTCAATAGTCTACATAACCGGTGCCGGTGTTGGATACTTAGATATTGTAGATAATTGGACAAATCAATATACATTAATTATTATTGGTATACTTGAAACTGTAATTGTAGGCTGGTTCTTTAAGCCTAAAAAGGTATTAGATGAAATAAATAAAAATACAAATAAATTTAAAATGCCAAGATGGTGGTTTGAAACATCAATTAAATTTTTAGCACCACTTGCATTAACATTCTTATTTGTATGGCAATTTATAGTATTAATAAGAAATGGATTTAGGTATGATACAAATTATAATTTAGCTGCAGAAATAATCGCAGGCTGGGTTGTAACATTATTAGTATTCGCATCAGGATTCATTATTAATGGAATAATGAAGAAAACTAAATATGGTATTGAGCTTTCAAAAATAGAAGCATTAGAACCATCTTGGGATGATATTAAGGATGAAGAAGAAATCCTTGATGAGCAAATCTCAGATGGACCTATAAAAAATACAGATATTTAATAATTATAAGGGTTAAAAAGAATAAATTTTTAACCCCTATTTTAATTTAAATATTTCAAAAAATACCTAGAAAATTTTTAAAATTAGTCAAAAGTCACTCGGAATTTGTTAAAAAAACATTAAAAAGTCGCTCGGAATTTGTTAAAAACACGTTGAAAAGTCGCTCGGAATTTGTTAAAAAATATTAAAAAGTGGCTTGAAAATTGGTGCAAAATCTACTATAAATTATTCCTGTGATATTGAATGTATAATTAAGATATGATATAACCAATTTAAGTGATACAATTTATAAAAATTATGATTATAGATAAATGATTAGATGGTAGGTGAAATATGTTAGGTGCAATAATAGGTG
>JAILBI010000042.1 GCA_024681175.1 Acholeplasmatales bacterium | reverse complement strand
CAGCTATGACATTAAAACAGATCCTAAAGGATTATCTTTAGAAACTTATGCTGAATTTGGCGCTAAATTAATAAATGATAATTCATTAAGTGATGCAGGAAAGAATATGGCTGCAGTCATTGCTGCATTCTCATTTGCAGGATTAGGTTTTGCTCTACTTTTAGGTATATTTACTATCATTGGCTTAATAAGAGGTGTTATTGCTTTCATCCAAGGCTTAGTAGGTTCTACATCAAGAGTTAATTCAAGATTTAGATATTGCGGAACAATGTTCTTTACAACATTAACATTAGTTCCTGGTATTATATGTATGATTATGATAATGATGGGTGCATTACATGAAGGTAATTATGAAAAAATTAATTATTATTTTGAAAAAGGTCATTATAAGCAATTAACAATGGAAAGCCCATATCATACTATTATTGCTTTATTAGTTATAATGTTTACTTTATACATTTTCGCAATGGTTATGGCAATAATTAAATCACATAAAGTAAATAATGCTAAAGCACAATATTAATTAAAAAGAAAGATTGTAAAAATAAAACTTTTTACAATCTTTTTTAATTGTTTTATAATTATTGTAGGTGATAACATGAACGATATATTAAAATTAAAACAAATAATTGATGAAAGTAAAAATATAGTAATATTTTCAGGTGCAGGATTATCAGTACCATCAGGTATTCCTGATTTTAGAAGTGCAAATGGTATTTATAATCAAAAATTAGATAATACATTCTCACCCGAAGAAATAATTTCTCATTCATTTTTTATGGCTCATCCTGATATATTTTATGAATTTTATTTTGATAAAATGGTTTATCTTGATGCAAAGCCTAATATAGCTCATGAATATTTTGCAGAGCTTGAGAAGATGGGTAAGGTTAGGGCTGTAGTAACTCAAAATATTGATAACCTACATCAATTAGCAGGAAGCCAAAATGTAATAGAGCTTCATGGCTCTATCGCAAGAAATTATTGTATGAATTGTCATAAATATTTTGATTTAAAGGATTTATTTAATATAAAAGATAATAATGGTATACCAAGATGTGATAAATGTAATGGTCTTGTTAAGCCTGATGTTGTATTATATGAAGAATCATTAAATTATGATAATATCACATCAGCAATAGATTATATATCTAAAGCTGATACATTAATTGTTGTAGGTACATCATTAGTTGTATATCCTGCCGCAGGCTTTGTATCATATTTTAAGGGTAAGAATTTAGTATTATTAAATAAGAGTGAAACAGCTATGAATTTAAATACTACATTATCTATACATGATGATATTAAGAATATAATAGAAGAATTAAAAAAATTATAGGAGGTAATATGAATAAATTTAATTATTATACACCTACTAAGGTATTTTTTGGTGAAGATAGAATTAATGAATTAGGTGATATTTTAAAATCATATAATATTAATAAATTATTGTTAGTATATGGTGGTGGAAGCATTAAAAAAAGTGGCTTATATACAAGAATAGGCGATATATTAGAGGATAATAATATTAAATGCTTTGAATTAAAAGGTGTAGAACCAAATCCACTACTTTCTAAGGTCAACGAAGGAATAAATATCGTTAAGAAAAACGATATTGATTTCTTATTAGCTGTAGGTGGTGGATCAGTAATTGATACAGCAAAGGCTATAGGCTATGGTGCATATAATAGTGGCGATGTTTGGGATTTTTATGCTAAAAAAAGAAAGCCAGAAGGCTCTTTAAAAATAGGTGTTGTATTAACTATTTCAGCTGCTGGAAGTGAAATGAGTGATTCAAGTGTAATTACTAATGATGATACAAAAGAAAAAAGAGGATGTAATAGTAATTATTGTAGACCATTATTTGCAATAATGGATCCTAAATATACTACTACACTTCCTGATAATCAAACAATGGCTGGATGTTGCGACATTATTATGCATACAATGGAAAGATATTTCACTAAGGGTGGCAATTTAGAGCTTACAGATGAAATTGCAGAAGGATTAATGAGAACTGTATTTAAAAATGGTACTATATTACATGAAGATCCAACTAATTTAGATGCAAGAGCCGAGGTAATGTGGGCATCATCATTATCACATAATGGTCTAACAGGCTGTGGTAATGATGGGGGAGATTTTATGTCTCATAAGCTTGAGCATGAATTATCTGGCAAATATAATGTTACACATGGTGCAGGATTATCTATTATTTGGCCAGCATGGGCAGAATATGTATATATGAATAATTTAGATAGATTTTATAAATATGCTAAAAATGTTTTAGGTATTGATGGAACTGATAAAATAGATATAGCTAAAAAAGGTATAAGAAAAACAAAAGAAATATTTTCTTCCTGGGATTTACCTATTAAATTAAGAGAATTAGATATATATCCTTCATATGAGGATATAGAAGAAATGGCTAAATCATGCTACAAATCATGTGGAGGACCTAAAGGATCAAGTAGAATACTTGATTTAGATGATATGATTAATATTTATACAAATGCTTTATAAAAAATAAGGAGGTTGATTAATTTCAACCTCTTTATTTTAATAAATAATCAAAATATGTATTTACATGTTTTTTAATATTTTCATAATCATCATTTTCATCTTCAATATAATCAAGCATTATATTATTAGTTTCTTTATCTAATAATTGATA
>JAILBI010000041.1 GCA_024681175.1 Acholeplasmatales bacterium | reverse complement strand
ATTTATTTTTAATAAATAGGTTAGTTAAAACTAATTAAAGAGAGATAATTTAGGAGAAAATATATGGAAGAAAAGAAGATTATAGAAGAAAAATCAAATAAGCCTATTATTACATTTAAAAATGTATCAAAGGTATATAAGGTTGGAGAATCAGAAACTTATGCATTAAATGATATTTCATTTGATTTATATCCATCTAAATTTATTGTTATATTAGGTCCATCAGGTGCCGGTAAATCTACATTATTAAATATGCTAGGTGGACTTGATAATCCAACATATGGAACAATAATTGTAGATGGAAAGGATATATCATATTTAAATGATAATGAGCTTGCTGAATATCGTTCAACAAAGGTTGGATTTGTATTCCAGTTTTATAATTTAGTTCCAACATTAACAGTTTATGAAAATGTAGCATTAGTTAAAGAAATATCTAAGGATAGCTTAGATCCACTTGAAATATTAGATGAGGTAGGATTAAAAGATCATGCGAAGAAATTCCCATCTAAGCTATCAGGTGGTGAGCAGCAGCGTGTATCTATCGCAAGAGCGATTTGTAAAAATCCTGAGATATTACTTGCAGATGAGCCTACAGGAGCCCTTGATTCTAAGACAGGACAAAAGGTATTAGAATTATTCTTAAAGCTTGCAAGAAATCATAATAAGACAATTATTATTGTTACACATAACCAAAATATAGCTAAAATGGCTGACGTGGTTATGAAGGTTAAAAATGGTCAAATTGCATCTATAGAAGAACAAGCAAATCCATTAACTGTTGATGAAGTGGAGTGGTAATATGTTTAAAAAGTTTTTAAAATTATTCACTTCATATAAGGTTCAAATGATATCTATGATTATCATGATGGCCATTGCTTGTGGTGTATTTGTAGGATTTACAATTGAATGGTATTCAATAGATGTTTTAACAAATGAGCAATTTGAAGAAAATAAATTCCCTGATTATAAGGTATATAGTACTGATGTTGATTTTTCAAGACCAGAAACTATCTTAACTAATTATCAGGTTGAAATAGTAGATAATATAGAAGAGGTACAAAAGGCTGTAGGTCATTTCCAGGATAATTGTAATGTAATTAAATTTAATGATAAGGATATATCAAAGAAAAATAAATCATTATCATTAAATACAATGTCTTCATATGAAATTAATACCTTAAGTATTATAAAAGGTATTTCACCAGATGAGGATAATGATGGTAATTGGGATGATAATTTATCAGGCTGTTGGGTAAATGAACATTTCTTAGAAGAAAATAAGCTTAATATTGGTGATAAAATATCAATTAATTATAATGGTATAACAAATGAGCTTGAAATATTAGGTGGTGTTAGATCTGCAAATTTCTACATTACTGCAGATTTTGAATCAGGTCAAATAATGCCAAGATATAATATGTATGGCTTTGTATATGTTACACCTGAAACAATGAAATTGTTTTATGATGATGAAATAAAGACAAAGCTTAATTATTTTGGTGTCGATAATTATTTTACTCAAATTGATTTATTAAGTGATGCATCTAAAGAAAAATTAACTAATATAATAGAAGATAAATTAGGTATAACATTATTAGTTCAAGCAAAAGCTGATGATGTAGGCTATAGTGAATCAATGGGAGAAGTAACTGAAGGTAAATTATGTGCAACAATTATTGCAGTATTATTTTTAGTTATCATGGTATTATCATTATTTACTACATTAGATAGAATAATAAGAACTGAAAGAATACAAATAGGTACATTTAAAGCGCTAGGCTTTAAAAATAGGAAAATATGCTTAGTATATTCATCTATTGGCCTATCTATAGGATTAATAGGTGCAATACTAGGTATTGGTATAGGATATTTCTTAGGCTGGTTTATTATGAATCCTAATGGCTCAATGGGTACATATATAGATCCTGTAAGCTGGTCACTACACTGTCCTATATTTGTATGGTTTGTATTAATTGGTATTATTTTAATAATAACACTTATATCATACATATTTATAAGATTATCATTAGTAGGTAGTGCAGCCTCATTATTAAAGCCAAAGGCACCTAAGCATGATAAACCTTTATTAATTGAAAGATTTAAATTATTTAATAAATTAAGCTTTACATCAAGATGGAATATAAGAGATATATTCCGTCATAAGGTAAGAAGCTTTATGACATTATTTGGTATCTTTTCAGCAACATTATTATTATTTGTAGGCTTTGGTATGAAAGATACAATTAATGGCTTATTAGATTCATTTTCAGAGGTTTATGATTATAAAGAACAAATAATAATAAATAACTCAAAGGCTACAAATGAAGATGTAATTGATATGGCTTCATATTATGAAGCAGATTATCAAGCAGTAACATCAATTGATATTAAAGGTAATGATTATACATTAACAATCCTAAATACTACATATAATCATATGCATCTTTTAGATGATAATTCTAATAGAATGGATTTAGATGAAGATAAGGAAGGTGTATATATTTGTTACCGTATGTATAATGATGGTTATAAAAAAGGAGATACAATTAAATTTTCTCCTTATGGTACAAATGATATATATGAAGTAAAAGTCATTGGTGTAAATAGAACATTCTTATCTGAAGGTATTACAGCTTCAGCTAAATTCATTAATTCATTAAGAAGTGATAAGGGTAATTTAATTGAATATAAAATTCAAAATTTATATACAGATAAATATAATGAATTAGCTAAATTAGATCAATATGAAGCAATTATTCAATCAGTTCAAACATATGCACAAACATTTGAATCAATGAATGGCATGATGGAAGTATTAAATGAAATGATTTGGATGATTGTAATTGCAGCAGTAATTATAGGTCTTGTAGTATTATATAACCTTGGTATCATGTCATTTATTGAAAGACAAAGGGAATTTGCAACATTAAAGGTTGTAGGATTTAAAAATAAATCATTAGGTAAGATAATGATTATGCAAAATATATGGTTAACAATAATTGGTATTGTTATATCATTACCATTATCATATTTAATATTATCTCAGGTAATGAATTTACTTGGTGCAGAATATGAAATGAGTATTTATACTGGTTGGTTAACTTATATTGGCTCTGTAGTAATTACATTTATTGTTTCAATGCTTGTTGCATTATTAGTAATTAGAAAAACTAAAAAGATTTCAATGGTAGAAGCATTAAAAGGTAATGAATAATAAAGATTGGAGGTCCTTATGTTTTTAGAATTTATAATTTCATGGAAATTAATATTAGCATTATTAATACCATTTATAGGTACTGCATTAGGATCTTCAATGGTATTCTTATTAAAAAAAGAATTAAATGAAAAATTATTAAAATTATTATTAGGCTTTGCATCAGGAGTTATGATTGCGGCATCTATTTGGTCATTATTAGACCCCGCAATTGAATCTTTTGATAAGAATGATGTATTTAAGTGGTTAGCTCCATCAATTGGATTTTTAGTAGGTATTTTATTCTTATTTTTAATGGATATTATAATTCCTCATATGCATCTTGATAATAGTGAAGAAGGTCCACATAAAAAAATAAGTAAAACAACTAAAATGTTATTTGCGGTAACATTACATAATATTCCTGAAGGCTTAGCTGTAGGAGTTGTTCTTGCAGGAGCAATAACAGGAAATATTAATGAAGGAGCCGCATTAACACTTGCGATAGGTATTGCAATACAAAACTTCCCTGAAGGAGCAATAATATCAATGCCTTTAAAGGAAACAGGCGTTTCTAAATTAAAGGCATTTATACTTGGTGTATTATCTGGGCTTGTTGAGCCGATTGCATCAATTATTGCAATATTATTAACTTCATTTACAAAAGCTATATTACCTTATACATTATCATTTGCCGCAGGTGCAATGATGTATGTAGTATCAGAAGAATTAATACCTGAATATAATGAAGGTAATCATTCTAATTTAGGTACAATTGGTTTAGCTATAGGATTTGTAATAATGATGTCACTTGATATAGCATTAGGATAGAAGAAGAAAAGATGGTTCAATCGAACCATCTTTTATTTTATTCATCCTTTGTATCTTTTAATATTGAATTATTAATTGCTGAAATTAATGCATATATTGAAGCTGCGATAATATCATCATGGATACCAACGCCCCAATATTCTTTATCATCAACCTTAACTGATACATATGCTGCAGCTTCACTTTTTGATGTTGAATCAAGTGAATGCTCAGAATAATTTGTTAAAATATATTTTAAATTATAGCATTCCTTTAATGCATTAGATACTGCATCAAGTCTACCATTGCCTTCAGCAAGAGAATTATTTATTTTACCTTCATAAATAGAAGATAGCATTACTTTAAATACTTCACCTTCTCTAATGAAATGATATTCATTTAATTGAAGAGGAGTTTTTAAATTAACAAATTTATCTAAGAAGATTGAATTAACATCAGAAGGAGTTAATTCTGTATGCTCCTTATCAGATACATCCTTAACAGTATAACCTACGGTTTCTCTCATCTTTGATGGGATTTCTAAACCAAAATTAGTTTCAAGGATGTAGCAAATACCACCTTTACCTGATTGAGAATTAATACGAATTACATCAGCACTATATTCTCTTGATATATCCTTTGGATCAAGTGGAAGATATGGAACCATCCATCTTGTCATTTTTTGAGCTTTATGATATTTCATACCTTTTGCGATAGCATCCTGGTGAGAGCCAGAGAATGCTGCAAATACGAATTTTCCTGAATATGGTTCACGATCATAAACCTTCATTTCAGTTACTGATTCATATAATTTAATGATATTTGGCATATCATGGAAATCAAGAATAGGATCTACACCATGAGTGAACATATTTAATGCAAGAGTAACTACATCTACATTTCCAGTTCTTTCACCATTTCCGAATAATGTTCCTTCAATTCTATCAGCACCTGCAAGTAATCCAAGCTCTGCATCAGCTACACCTGTGCCTCTATCATTATGAGGGTGAAGAGAAATTACTACATTTTCACGATTATGGATATATTTAGAAATATATTCAACCTGTGAAGCATATACATGTGGTAATGACATTTCAACTGTTGCAGGAAGATTAATAATTAATTTTTGATCCTTAGTTGGCTTAAATACATCAACTACTGCATTACATACATCAAGTGCATAATCCATTTCAGTTCCTGTAAATGATTCTGGAGAATATTCAAATAAGAAATTACCTTCAGTTTCTTTTGCAAGATCTACAAGCATTTGTGCACCATCAGTTGCAAGCTTTTTAATTTCTTCCTTAGATTTTTTAAATACTTCCTCACGTTGTGCTAAAGAAGTAGAATTATATAAATGAATGATAGCTCTTGGAGCACCCTTTATTGCTTCAAATGTTTTCTTAATAATATGTGGACGAGCTTGAGTTAATACCTGAATTGTTACATCATTAGGAATTAAATCGCCATCGATTAATGTTCTTAAGAATTCATATTCAGTTTCAGATGCTGCAGGGAAGCCTACCTCAATTTCTTTAAAACCGATTTTTACTAACAGTTTAAAAAATTCAACCTTTTGATCTAATGACATTGGCTTAATTAATGCTTGATTTCCATCTCTTAAATCAACACTGCACCAAATTGGAGCTTTGTCAATGTATTCTTTTTTAACCCAGTCGTTACATTCAACAGGTGGCATAAAGTAGCCTCTTTGGTATTTTTCAAAACCTTTCATAGTAAACCTCCTTAAAAAATATCTTATTAATTATATCAAATAAGACGATTTCAGTCAATTTCATATATCATAGATATATAACTATTTTTTAAGAAAACGTTATAAAAAATAAAATATTAGGTAAAAATGATATTTTGTAGTATAATTTTTATGTTTAATGTTATGTAAAGGAGATATAACCATATGAAAGAATATTTTCAATTATATTTTTTATTCTTTAAGCTTGGTATAGTTAATTTTGGTGGTGGTTATGCCCTTTTACCATTACTTGATAAAGAATTATGTGAAAAAAGAAAATGGGCAACAAGCCAAGAGCTTGCAGATTATTATGCAATAGGACAATGTACACCTGGGGCAATGGCTGTAAATGTGTCAACATTTATAGGCATTAAAAGAAAAGGTGTATTAGGTGGTGTCTTAGCAACACTAGGCTTTGTATCACCAGCATTTATTATCATTTTCTTAATTGCATCAGTATTAACAGGATTTAATGATAATGTATATGTAATTAATGCCTTAGGTGGTATTAGAGTTTGTGTATTTTTCTTAGTTTTAAATGCAATAATTAAATTATCTAAAAAATCATTAACTGATTTAACATCAATTATTTTAGCTATTGTTATTGCAGTACTTGCAATATTTGTTAAGGCAATACCTTTATATTGTTATGTAATTTTTGCAGCAATATTTGGTTTAGTATTTAATATTATTAAAGAAAAAATAGAAAAGAAGAAATATGAAAATATTAAGCCTAAGGAAGAAAATATTGTAATATCATATGAGCCATTAATTAAAAATAATGATGATAATGGTATAGAAAAAATAGAATATGTTGAAGAAGATATTAAAGAAGATAATGTAGAAGAAAAGCATTTTGATTCTAAATTATTTATTAAAAGAGCTTTAATTTATATTACTGGCTTTATTGTAGGATTAGTATTTGGTATATTAGGCTTAATATCAACATTATTTATTAAGAAAAAGGAATATAAAAATGGTGTATTTTCAACATTTTATATTTGGATTGCGTTAATGCTAGCCTTAACAGTTTTCTTAATATGTAATTTTAATACAATATCATTTGAATTATATTTACATTTCTTTAAGGTTGGTATTTGTGCCTTTGGCGGTGGTCTTGCAACATTCCCATTCCTTGAGGAGCTTGGAAGAGATACAAATTGGTTTTCAATTAATGAGCTTGCAGATATGATTGCCGTATCTGAATCAACACCTGGTGCAATGGGTGTAAATATGTCTACTTATGTTGGATATACTACAATTCATAATGAATTTGATAATTTTGGTTTATCATTTATGGGGTCAATGATCTCCACTATAGGTCTTGTAACACCATCTATATTAGTTATTATTGCAGTATCAAGTGTATTAACAAAATTTAGAACTAACAAATATGTTGAATATTTATTTAAAGGCTTAAGACCCGCATCTATTGGCTTAATGATTGCAGCCCTTTATTCAATATTAAAGGTTGCAATATTTAAGCAATATGAAAAAGAAGTAGATGGAGTATTTAAAGCAGTTGATGCCTTAAAATATTCATTTGATATATCTTTTAAGGATTTATCTTGGAGTAATTTATTTTCATCAATTGGTGATTTTTTCTATAATTTAATTGATTATAAGGCTTTAGCTATAGGATTATTATTTGGTATAGGTATATTTAAATTTAAAAAGCATCCATTAATATATATTGCGATTGCGGCAGTATCAGGTATTTTACTTCAAATGGGTACAAGCCCTATAATCGTAGAATAAGAGGTTTTTATGAGCGTTTTAAAATGTAATAATGTTTCATTTTCATTTGGTAATAGAACAATACTTGAAAATGCATCATTTGTTATGCAAAAGGGTGAGCATATTGGCTTAATAGGCTTAAATGGTGAAGGTAAATCAACATTTATTAAAATGATTACAGGTGAGCTTACACCTGATGATGGTAAAATTGAATGGGCAAAAAGAATAACTACAGGCTATTTAGATCAATACACATCACTTGGTAAAGGTAAATCAATTAAGGATGTATTAAGAGAAGCATTTCGTCATATGTATGATTTAGAAGCTGAAATGACTAAATTATATGAGGATATGGCATCAGCTCCTGAGGATAAAATAAATGAAATGATGGAGGATGCAGGAGAAATACAATCTATCCTAGATGCATCAGATTTTTATAATTTAGAATCAAGAATTGATGATGTAGCATTTGGTCTTGGACTTGGATCTATAGGACTTGATAAGGATGTATCAATGCTATCAGGTGGTCAAAGATCTAAGGTATTGCTTGCAAAATTAATATTAGAAAACCCAATGATTTTAATTTTAGATGAGCCTACTAACTTTTTAGATGAGGATCAAATAAATTGGTTATGTGATTATTTAAATAATTATGAAAATGCATTTTTATTAGTATCTCATGATATACCTTTCTTAAATAAGGTTATTAATGTTATTTACCATATGGAAGATGGTACATTAACAAGATATAAGGGTAATTATGATGATTATATGAGAATGTATGAAATTGAAAGAAGAAATCAAGAAATTGCTTATAATCGTCAACAAAAAGAAATTAAAGCAATGAAGGAATTCATTGATAAAAATAAAGCAAGGGTTGCAACTACAGACCTTGCTAAATCAAGACAAAGACGTCTTGATAAAATGGAAATGATTGATAAAGTAAAAGAGGTTATTAAGCCTAATTTTAAATTTAAGGAATGTGGTGCATCAGGTAAATTTGTATTTACATTAACTGATGCAGTACTAGGCTATAATGAGCCTTTATCAAAGCCTTTATCATTTGTAATAGAGCGTGGTAAAAAATACGCAATAAAGGGTGTAAATGGTATTGGTAAATCAACATTGTTAAAAACAATGCTAGGCATAATTAAGCCTTTATCTGGTAAGGCTGAAATGGATTATAATATCCATTATGGCTATTTCGCACAGGAAGAGGAATATGCAAAAAGAACTGCACTAGAAGAGGTGTGGGCACATTATCCTTCAATGACAAATCCCGAGGTAAGAGGTGCGCTAGCTGCATGTGGCTTAACTAAGGATAAAATTGAATCATTAATGACTGTACTATCAGGTGGTGAGGCTGCAAAGGTAAGATTATGTATTATTATGCAGCTTGAATGTAATACATTAATCCTAGATGAGCCTACAAACCATTTAGATGTATATGCAAAAGAATCATTACAAGAAGCAATAAAGAGCTTTAAAGGTACAGTTGTAATGGTATCTCATGAGCCTGAATTTTATACAAGCATTGTTGATGAGATAATTAATATGGAAGATTATACTACTAAAATAATTTAAGGAATTAATATGAAGAAATATACTGATATTAAGACTATTGGATATCCTGAATATCTTGAAATAGAATTAAATAAAAATAAATATAAAATATATGATGTAATTTCAAATGAAGATATTATAGTTGACGATAGTCAAAAATATCCTATTCTTCAAGAAGTTACAAAGCCAAATGAAAATAGAATATTTGATGGCTGTAGATTCCAATCACTTTGTGGTGGTTGTGTCTTTATGCATACAAATTATGAATATGAATTAAAAAAGAAAAAAGAATATTTAAATGAATTATTTTCATCATTTAAATTTGATATTAAGATAAATGAAATGGATGATCCATATCATTATCGTAATAAGTCAATGATGACTTATAAAATATCAAAAAGAGGCAATGTAGTATGTGGCTTTTATGAGGAGCATTCTCATAAATTAGTTCCTGTAACTAATTGTATGCTTCAAAGTGATAAGACTAATATTTTAATAGATAAAATAAATAAAATATTAACCAAAAATAAAATTAAGCCTTATGATGAAAATACAAGACAGGGTGTATTAAGACATATTTATATTAGACATTCAACTAATTATGATCAAATAATGGTTGTATTTGTAACAAATGGTATTGATTTCCCTGGTAGAGGAAATATCTTAAAGGATATTAAAAAAGAAAATTTAAAAATAGATACCATTGTACAAAATATAAATCCAAGGGACACATCTATAGTCCTTGGTGATACAAATAAGGTTTTATATGGTCCTGGATTTATATATGAAAAGGTATCTGATTATAAATTTAAAATATCTCCTAATTCATTCTTTCAGGTTAATACAAAGGGAATGGAGATATTATATAATTTAGCTATTAAAAAAGCTAATTTAAAGAAAACAGATATCGTTCTTGATGCATATTCAGGTGTAGGTACAATATCTATATTTGTATCTAAATATGTAAAAGAAGTAATATCTGTAGAATTAAATAGAAATGCAGTAAAGGATGCAATAATAAATGCAAAAATAAATAACATTAATAATATTGATTTTGTTGAAGCAGATGCAACATCATTTATTACTAATGCTGCTAAAAATAAAGAAAAAATAGATGTAATAATTATGGATCCACCACGAGATGGCTCAACAAAGCAATTTATTAATGCTGTATCTTATTTAAATGTTAAGAAGGTAATTTATATTTCTTGTGGACCAGAATCATTAAAAAGAGATTTATATCAATTTTCTTTAAATAATTATCATGTAGAAAGTATAGAAGCAGTAGATATGTTTCCGAAAACTATGCATGTTGAGACTATATGTGTACTCAGTAAAAAAATGGCTTAACCAAGCCATTTTTTAATTTTTACAAATTAATAATTTTAATGTTTTTATGAATTTCATCTCTTATATATAGCAAACATATGGGGATGTTGACACTATAGCACATAGAAAACGTATAATTTGTAACTTGTTTCCTAAGACAACCATTATTATGAAATATAGGTAGTGACTATAGCACAGATAGAAGAATATCTGATTTGAATCTGTACGGTGCTATTTGCGTTGTAATTTTTCAAAATACGTTGCAACAAAAATGCAACGCAAAAAAATACGTTGCAAATGCGTTTGAAAGTGATATAATTAAGATAGGGTGATAAACAATGAAAGAAAGCAGATTTTTAGAATTCAAATCAGAGGTATCTAACTCATTTTTAAAGACAGTAAGTGCATTTTCAAATATTGGAACTGGAACGATAAAATTCGG
>JAILBI010000027.1 GCA_024681175.1 Acholeplasmatales bacterium | reverse complement strand
GTGAAGAAACATATAAAATATATTCTAAGAAGGTATTAAATATCGATGTTGACATTAATACCGTAGATGATGATATTAATCAATTATATACAGATTTAAAGGATATTGATGAAGAAGAAAAAGAAAATAATGAAGAAAATGAAGCTTCTAATTTAGATGTTAAATTAAAAGAAAGATATTTTGAGGGTGTAGCATTAGAATATCATTTATTATTAGATGAAAATATTGGATTAAAAAGTAGGGAATAATTATGAAGAAGAAAAGAAAAGATGATTTTTTATTTGAAGATGATAATTTTGTAATTTATCAAGTATATAGAGCTAATGAGCATTTATCTGAAAAAAATAAATTTAGAAGAAGTGATGCTGCATCAAGTATTTTTGGTACTAATGTTCCTGATACTTTTTATGTAAATGATAATAAAGGATCTATTGATGTTGATGAGCATTATGATTATACAAGAGTAGATTCTGAAAAGCATTTAACTGAAGAAGATATTATTGAGCGTCATGGTTCTAAATATTATGAATTTGATATTTTAGATAATAAGAAAATTGATAACATTCTTGGTGGTAAGGCTAATGAGGATGTTATAAAGAAGGAAAAAGAAGAAAAGAAAGCTAAGAAGAAAACTCTTGATAGCTTTGTTTCATCAATTGATGATTTAGATGATGTTGAAAATGAAGCTAAGGAAGATGCTCAAGAAGAGGTTAAAGAAGTTGTTGAAAAAGGAATGGAAGAATTTGAAATTGAGTTTGAGGATGATTATGTTGAACCAAAGAAGAATTCTAATCCAATGCCTGAAAATGAGCCTACATCTATTCCTTCATTTTTAATTGATGAAAAGAAAAATGATCAATTTGAAAACCCTGTAAAGGATGATGATTTTTCATTTAACAATATTCCATCAATGGAAGCCCCTGAAATTAAATTTGATAACAATAATAGCAATAATACATCTAATTATTATAATCCTGCAGTAGATAGAAATTTAACTGTTGAAGAAGCAATGAAATTATCTCAAAATGGTACAAGAATTCCTGCAAAGGAAGAAGATTTAGCTGCAGCAGGTATTCCTACTGGAAATATCAATAATGCAGATGTATCTATATTTTCTTCAGCAAGCGAGGGTCGTCCTGCAGCAAGACCTCATTATGAGGCTAAGCCTCAAGAAGCATCACCACAGCCTGCGCCAGAGACTCAAGCATTTACACCAAAGCCTGAAGTAAAGCCTCAAGTAAAGGAAGCACCAAGAGAAAAGCAAAAGAGTGTAGATTATTCTAAATATTCTATTCCATATAAGAAATTATTCCCTAAATCTACATCTGAGCGTGATATGCATCCACAGTGGCTTGAAGATAAAAAAGAAATTATTAACCAAACATTAAAAGCCTTTGGTATTGATGGTGAGGTTATTGATTATACTAAGGGTCCTGCCTTCACATTATATGAAATCATGTTAGCACCTGGTGTTAATGTTAAAAAGGTTGGCCAAATTCATGATAACCTACAAATGAATTTACAGGTTCCATCAATTCGTATTTTATTACCAATTCCTGGTAAAAATACAATTGGTGTAGAAGCTCCAAATGATAAAGCTGATGTAGTTAAATTTGGTGATATTTTATCTGATGAATTTGTTTATGATAATAAGGGCTTAAATGTAGCACTTGGTGAAAAAATTGATGGTTCACCACTATATGAAAATATTCCAGATATGCCACATGCCCTAATCGCAGGTGCAACACAATCAGGTAAATCAGTATCTATCAATACAATATTAGTGTCATTATTAATTAAAAATTCACCTGAGAATTTAAGATTAATCCTTGTTGACCCTAAAAAGGTTGAATTATCATTCTATAATGATATTCCACATCTTGCGACACCAGTTATTAATGACCCAGAGGAAGCTACAGCTTCATTAAAATGGGCTTGCTACGAAATGGATAGACGTTATGAGGTTTTAGCAAGAAATAGAGTAAGAAAGATTTCTGATTATTTAAATAAGAGAAAAGAATTCCCTGAGCTTGAACCAATGCCATTTATCGTTGTAGTAGTAGATGAGTTTAATGACCTTGTTATGCAATGTGGAGATGAGGTTAATGATTGTATCGTTCGTCTTGCTCAAAAAGCAAGAGCCTGCGGTATCCATATCATTTTAGCAACACAACGTCCTACAGTAGATGTAGTTAATGGTACTATTAAGGCAAACGTTCCATGTCGTATCGCATTCCGTGTATCATCACAAATCGATTCACAAACAATTTTAGATGAAATTGGTGCTGAAGATCTACTTGGTCGTGGTGATATGTTAATTAAGAATAATGGTAACCCTATTCGTGCACAGGGTGCTTATATTTCAGATGATGAAATTGAAGGTATTTGTTCATATTTAACAAATACATATGAGCCTACATATTTATTTACTCATGAAGAATTACAAAATTCTATTAAGCAGGCTCAAGCAAAATCATCATCAGGCTTTGGTGGTGCAAAGGATGCATCAGAAGAATCAGATGAGCTTATTTATGAAATTGCGAAATTCTGTATTGAAAAGCAAAGCTGTTCAATCAATTCAATTCAACAAAATTTCAAGCTAGGCTTCAATAGAGCTTCAAGAATTGTTGAATTATTAGAAGAAAGACAAATTGTTTCTCGTAAGAGTGGAACTTCCGCAAGAGAAATATTAGTTGATACATATCAATTAAGAGATATGTTTGGAGTAACAGAAGATGAAAACTATTAATGAAGAAGAAATCAAAGAAAAAAAGTCGATTAAATTAAAATTAATATCAATATTTATCTTTTTATTCTTTGATTTTTTATTCATTATTTTGTCATTATTTAATGTTGGAAGAATATCTAATGTTTTATCAAAAACAAGTCAATTAAGATTTGTATTTATCATTTTCTTTAATATATATGAATTAGCATTATTAAAATATTATTGTTATATATTAATATATATATTATATAAGAGGAAGAAAAAGGAAATTTCATATGAGAAAATTTAG
>JAILBI010000017.1 GCA_024681175.1 Acholeplasmatales bacterium | reverse complement strand
AATTTTATAATCATTTAATGAAATAAATTTATTTTCATATATTAAATTAATATCAATATTTAATCCTGCAACTGATATAACCATATTATCCATCCATAAATTAATTATATTATACAGTATATATGTTTATTTTGCATATTTAATTATTGGTTATATTAAATTTTTATTTAATATGTTAAAACTAATTGAATAAGTTGTTATTAATTATGAAAAGATATTCAAAAAGAAAAATAAAGGAGTGAATCACTCCGTAAGTCTTACAAGCATACGAAAAGAGGCTGAGAAACTATTTTAGTTTCTTAACAGCCCCTTTTTTCTTAAAATTCATTAAATTTTACAATATTTAAAACGAATTCTTTAAATCTTGGTAAAACAAATTGTACTTTACCATATCCATTAGATATAATAATTCCTTTTTCAATTAAACTAGTTCTATAATTTTGATAATTGCTTAATGTCATTTTAGCATTTTCTAAAATACTACTTGTCTCAATTTCATCCATTTGAGACATTACTTCACATATCTTTTTCTCTTTATTTGTTAATTCACGCCAAATTACATCATAACCATTATTTCTTAAATATGAATCAAATTTTAGGATAATTTCTTCATCTATATCTTTCTTTTCATATTCATAAAATAAATATCCTAAAACTTGATATGCAAAAGCATAACCATTTGATAATTTAGCCATCTTAATTGATGTTTCTTCTGTAACATTTAATAATCTTTTATATTCAAAAGAAATATCAACTAAATTTAATGGTTCAAGCATTATTTTTGGTGTTCTTGATAAGAAACTAGCTGCGTCAGCGCTAATTAATGAATTAACATTATGTGGTAATCCTGTCATTAATAAAAACACATCATAATCATTACCAATTAACGATTGGTAAAAATTTGCAAATAATCTTATTTCTTTTGTGTTATTTACCTCATCAATTGAAATAAGAACCCTTTTTTTATTTTGATTTGCTTTCTTTAATAAATCTTCAAAAATTAATTCGGGATTATTTAATACATTCTTTTTACTTATTGTAAGTTCAATAAATTTTAAATTTACTTTTAAATCAACATCTAAAAATAATTTATGCTTTTTTCCTTCATAATAAAGCTTTTCAGCAATTGATGAAATGATTTCTCCTTGAGGATTTGCATCAATTATGATCCAATCATCACTTTCTTTTAATTTATTTACAACATTTCTTAAAAGCACAGTTTTTCCGCTTCCTCTAACTCCTGAAATCATATAAGCGTATGTTGATGGCATATTAGAATTAAAAGTATCTATAATATTTTCAACTTGTTCTCTTCTTTCAATTATACTGTATGGAGGTTTACCATACATAAGTGAAAAAGGATTATCTTTTCTCATAATTAATCCTCCCTAATTACAATATTATTATATAACTTTATGCAACTTTATGCAACTTTAAAATTTTTATGCAACTTTATGCAACTTTGTGATAATTGTGCAACTTTATGCAACTTTAAAAAAATTAAAAAAAACAAAGTTCCCTTCTTCTTTTTAAGATAAAATTGTATATTTACAGAAAATCACTTTAATCTAATATAGTATGTTGATTTACCGATTCCTTCTTTTCTTATCTCGCCTAAATCACATAATTCTTTTAAATTTCTTTCTATGCTTGTTGATGATAATGAAGGAACAAGTTCTAATATATCCCTTTTTGTGAATTTAGACAATTTAGAATTCACTGCCATTCTTACAACTTCAATGCTAGGCTTCTTATCTGATACCAATTCTACTCTTTCTTCAAAATCATTATATGCACTAACGATTGTACTAAGTATATATTTTATAAATGGAGTAGCGTCATCTTCGTTTTCATGCCATCCAATTTGTGAATCATATAATGCACTATAATATAGGTCTTTATTCTTAGCTATTTTGGCTTCTAAGGAAATGTATTTGCCTACATAATATCCAGATCTACATAAAAGTAATGTAGTTAATAATCTTGACATTCTTCCGTTTCCGTCAATAAATGGATGAATACACAAAAAATCATGAATGAATAATGGTATTAAAATCAAAGGATCGACTATTCCTTCACCTAAAGCTCTATTGTACTCATCACATAGTTCTTGCATAGCAATTGGTGTTTCAAATGGCGATAACGGAGTAAATAATGTATAAGAATCACCATTATCGTCAGTCGCACTAATGTAATTCTGCACATTTTTATATTTTCCACCATATGAGGTTGATGTATGAGACAATAATATTTTATGTAATTGAAGAATAAAATTCGGAGTGATAGGTATTGCATCAAAATTCTCATGTACAATATTTAAAGCATCTCTATACCCTGCAATTTCTTCTTCAGCTCTATTTTTTGGAGTTGTTTTTTCACTAACAAGTTGTTTTAATCTAGTATTAGTAGTTCTTATACCTTCTATTGCATTTGAAGATTCTATACTTTGTATTTTAGCAATAATCACCAATTTTTCTAATTCTAAAGATTTTTGTTTTAAAAATAATTGCTGTTTTCCTTTTTCTTCATGTATTTGAGATAAATAATTTATTATCTTAATATCCCATTTCTTATCTTTTAAATTTGAATAATTAAATCTTTTCATTTTCTCACCACGCTTTTTGTTTACACACCAATATTATCATTTTTGGGGAGAAAAAACAATGTTTAGGGGAAAAAATCCTTTCTATTATTTTAAAAATATTCATAAAAATATAAAGCAGGACTTTTTATCCTGTTTTATACTTATTCTTTAGTTATAATATTAACATTATTTTGAATAATATCTTTACAATTGTTCATATATGAAGCTTTATCACATATTAAATTAACATCATTTAAATATATATTATATATTGAATTTTCATATGCACCATTAATATGTATTCCTACTTTAGATTTTAATGATACTACATTAGATATATCTATATCATGGAATTTAATTATTGCCTCCATATTATCAGCTTTAACCTTTTTTCCATAATTATCTGTAGAATTATAAGACATATCTAAAAATATAGCTTCTTCTTGTATCTGATCCATATTAATATTTTTAATATGAATATCTCTAACATCTCCACCACGTCCAGGTGCAGATTTAATTCTTATTCCTTTTTCAGTTCTAAAGAATGTTAAATTCTCAGCCCACACATTAGATAAACCACCTGATGTTTCAGATCCTATTACAAAGCCACCGTGGGCATATGCAACCTTACAATCATGAATATAAATATTTTTTAAATCATATTTATCTTTTCTACCATCTGTCTTAGTACCACTTTTTAAGCATATGCCATCATCGCCACATGATACAAATGAGTTTTTAACCTCAACATTTTCACATAGTGAAATATCTATCGCATCTGAATTTTGAGCACTATCATTAGATAATACTTTAATATTATCAATAATAACATTATCACAATAAGTTAAAAGTAAATTAAATGCAGGAGGATTTTTAATTGTAATATCCTTTAATAATATTTTAGATGTAGATCTAATATTTATTAAATTAGGTCTAAAGAATTCAAAATAATCTTGATATTTTGAAATATCAGAATTAAAATCAAATTCTTTTACACCAGTAAATGCATCCTTATAATTCTTATTAGGGAACCAATATTCTCCTTCATCTGTTTTAATATAATTATTAGAATAATTTAATAATTCTTGCCATTCTCTATCAGTAAATTTCCATCTTTTTGCATATCTCCAATAATCACCATCACCATCTATTGTACCATTACCAATGATTCCTACATTTTCTTCACCATCTATTACAATAGGAGATATACATTTAATTTTTTTAGATCCTTTATCCTTTTGATATTCTAAAGGATATAAATTCTTATCTTTATTAAATTTTAAATAAGCATTATATTCTAATTTTAAACAAACATTAGATAATAATTTAATAGGTCCAGATATAAATAATCCGTTAGGGATTATTACATATCCTCCACCCTTTTCATTACAATCAACAATAGCCATTTGAATGGCTTTTTGATTGTTGTAATTAATATCACATTTAGCACCATAATCTAATATATTATAATATCTTTGTTTAAATGATGT
>JAILBI010000256.1 GCA_024681175.1 Acholeplasmatales bacterium | reverse complement strand
ATTATATGAAATATATTTATAATTATTATTTTTAATATAATTTCTTACATCATCTGCAAGGCTTTGCTTAAAAATATTTTCTATAATTTCATTCATATATGATGAAATAAAAAGAAAGATAAATGAAATACCTAAGCCAATTATTAATGTTAAAAATATATTTAATAAAATAATGAATTTTATTTCTCTTTTTTTAGCTCCATATGCCATTAAAATTGATACTATTTTGTTGTAATCATCTGCAGCATAATTAATACTGCTTTTTAATAAAAGTAATGAAATAATAAATGTTAGTATGGCAATGCAAATACAAACTATACTTACAAGATTTATTTTATCAAGCCCTTTATCATAGTCATCTACTGCTCGTTCTTTTGAAAAAATATATTTATATTCTGGAACTTTTTCTTGTCTATTTTTTAATACTTTTTCTGAATATGAATATGCATCAATTAAATCTTCATAATTATTTTTGATATTATCTCCATCATTATAATTATAAACAAGTTCAAATGAAGTAGTTTTTTCAATAAGATTTATTTTAGTATTTAATATATGATCTTTAATTAAATCTATGTCTTCTTCATAATACTTAGTTTTACATGATATATGAAATCCATGATATGATATATAACCATCATATGCATTTTTGTAATTATTTGAAACACTAAATCCTTGTTCTAAAGAAAACGATATAAGAAATATACATAATGAAAACAATAAAGATGTGATGAAAAATCTAAATAAATTATATTTTATTTGAAGAAGGGTAAATTTTATTAAATCAATTATTTTCATTCATCTCATCACCAACGATTTGGCCATTTTCAATTCTTATTATTCTATCAGCATATTTCTTTGCAAAATCTTCATTATGTGTAACAAGGATTACAATTTTTCCTTTATTAGAAATACTTTTCAATAAATCCATTACAGCTATTGCATTTTCATTATCAAGATTTCCTGTTGGTTCATCTGCTAAAATGCATAAAGGATCATTAATAAGCGCTCTTGCAATACATACCCTTTGCATCTCACCACCTGAAAGCTTTCCAGTCATTTGATTACCCTTTGAATTAAGTCCAAGCATTTCAAGATATTTCAAGGCCTTTTCTTCTCTATCTGCTCTAGGTATCCCATTAATAGTAAGAGGCAAACATATATTATCTACAACTTTTAGATGAGGTTCAAGATAGAAAAACTGGAAAATATATCCAACATTTTTATTCCTAAAGACAGCTAAATAATTATCTTTTAAATCAGTAATTTTTTTATCATCAAAATATATTTCTCCAGATGTTGGTTTATCTAAAGCTCCTATTAAATTCATAAGTGTTGATTTGCCAGAGCCACTTTTGCCTAAAATTACAGTAAGGCCTTTATCGATTTTTAAATTAATGTTTTTCAGTGCTTCCACCTTGATATCTTTGTTTTCATAGGTCTTATTTATATTATTAAGAATTATCATATTTATTCTCCATTCAATCTATTAATCAACATTTTCCTGTCAGAAATTTTCAAAATTATTGAAGAGAGTATGAAAACTATTAAGACAAAGGAAAAGAAAGAAATTAATATAATCCAAGGGTATGAACTAAAACTAACATTAAAATTAAACATATAACTATTTTCAACCGCTTTTTCATGCATTCTAAGTCTTTGAGTCATATAATTATTAAATAAAATACATGGTGAAAGTGATATTAATACTGCAGGTATCAAAGAATAAAATGCAGATTTAATCATCTCTATATATGTAAGAATGTATATAGATTTTTTCTTCATACCAATTGCAAGAGACATTGATAAAAATCCCATACTATTTTTAATATATTTTTGCATTATCCTTAATGTGTTAATCATAGCTATCAAGACTAAAACAATTGTACTAATAAGTAAAATTTTACTAATAAGCTCATAAAATGGCATAAATGAATAAATCTGGTCCAATCTTGTATTCTCATAGTAATCAAATGATCTTGAATTATTAGAATCTTTTATCATTTTATAAAAAGAATATCCACTATCAAAATCATTGAAATAACAATAATTTAAAAATAAAACATTTTTATCATCACTCGATTCTTCGCTATTTCTACCGATTTTTTCTCCTGGTGAACCAATATGACATATTCCTTGATTATTATAAATCTTCTCAAACGCAGCAGATGGTTCTTCATCAAAATAATAATTATCATTATCATAATATTCATAGCCATCTTCATATTTTCTCATTCTTGCAGTATCAAGATCTACAACACTACTTCTTTTCACCATAAAATATGTGTTTGTGGCACCAGATTCCCTACGGCTTGGTGTACGATTTACCATAAAATCATTATATACGCCAATAATTTTATAATCTTTAAATTCATAATATTCAATCGGATCAGAATTATTATATATTTTATATTCTCCAGTCACATCATCTTTTACATATATTTCTTGATTATTTTGTTTATTAAAATAAATCAAATATGAGACTTTTTTTCCAATGATGTCATCATAATTTATTCCCAGAAGATTGCAAAAAGCATCAGATACCATTATTTCATCCTTGTCATCTTTAAATGACTCACCAGCTAATATTGCATCCCCTTTACCATATCTTTTTAAATATTTTTCATCGTATTTTGTATAAAAATCATCTGAAACGTTATCATCAAATATCCAATAAGAATAAAAATCATCTTCCTGTGTAACATCCTCAAAATCATACGAAATTTCTTCACCATCTAAGTAAATCTCTTTGTTTCTACTACGATTTGGCCACACAAACAAAGTTGAAACCAATTCATCTATTCCATATTTATTTTTATATTCATCATAATCATAATTTAGTGATTTTCTATGATTATCTTTAATATACATTGAATCATATTCTGGGTAATCATTATTAATGGTATCTACAATTCCATATCTAAACTGATAGGAAATGAATATGATTGAAAAAATAATAGATAAGGAAAATATGAATCCAATTATTATAAATATAATATTTTTTGTTCCATACATCTTTCTTGATGTATAAATATAATCTTTAAATCTCATAAATTATTCACACAAATCAAATCATTATATACCCTATCCATATATGATAAATAAAATTTATATGAAAGATGCCTATACTTCCAGTCATCATCATAATTTCCATTAGCGCCAAATCTTAAATAAATGCTTATATCATCTGTAAGCTGATTTAAAGGAATTTCGGCATAAAATGTGAAATTTGAATAAATATCTCCAACCGCATATTCGACATAATCAAAATCAAGAATTGGATTAACTAAATTATTTCCTGAATAATCCATAACATACATTTCTTGATAACCATCATTTATTTCTCTTAAATCAAGGGAATATTTAATCATCAAGGTGTTATATCCAAGGCTTAAATAATAATAAATAGAATTGTCAAAATTAGAGAAAGATATTTCTTCATATGGTTGTTCATAATACATAGGATCTTCATCAGTTACTATGTGTTCAAGAGTATATTCACTTGACTGATCTTCATATAATTCAAAATCGTTAGGAACACCATTATCAACTACTGAACCATTTATTCTATTCATAATTCTATCAATTAAATAAATTGAAATTTTACTTCCATAATTATAATTTGTAATATTATAATCCGATTCAATTCCTACTACTTTACCTGATGTATTTCTAATAGGAGCACCGCATGTTTGATCTGTAGTATCACAGGTATGCTTAAATGAATAAGTACCTGGAGTATTAACGTTTCCATTTGATATACCAAGATCATGATTATAATCATCTTGATATCCTAAAGTATTTAATACAACATTATTATTTAAAACTTCTGATGTTGTTGAAAAATAAGGAAAAGATACATTACCTGTTAAATTAAATATTGCCCAATCATCATCAGGATTATTTGAATACCAATAATTACCTATTTCATAATTTGTTATATTAGATGCTTGATAAGTATTCACATAAGTTCCAACAGAATTATCATAATGTTCAGCAATTTTAACACTAATAGTATTGTAAAAGCCTACACCTTGTCGATATAAATTATGGCATGAAGTCATTATTGTTTTTGGCCCAACTAAAAATCCAGTTCCATATGAAGTTACATTATCATTACCAAAAGTTGTAACAATCATACAAACTTTATTATATGGATTTTGATTATAAAGGTTATCATTTGTGATCCTAGTTCTATTATCATTAGGTATAATATTATTTATACCAGCGCCAGGATTCAAACTCATTCCTTCCAAAGAATCTAATTCTTCTTCATCAGTTCCCTGTATTTCAGTATAATTGCAGGTACATTCTGATTTATAAATAGTTCTTCCAACACTATCTTTATTTTCAAAGAATGTGCACAAAATCTCATCCTCAAATTCATCTGCGGATGAAGCTAAAACATTTAAAAAGAAAACACTTAAAAACAATGATAAAACTAACGCTATTTTTTTCATATAGTATACCCCCTTTTCTATAATTTATTTACTATACCTGAAAATAATATTTTATCTTCTCTATCTTCTATTTTTGAAGTCTTACTATCATTAGTAGTAATTAAAAATCCGAAAGGCTGATCAATTAAAACCCTAGAACCTGGCATTGATACTTCCTTTGGTGAATAATTGGATTCTTTTAAATTTATTTTTATTCCTTCGGCGGTAATATTTATTTTTGCTACATCATAAATATTACTTAATTTATAATAATCAGGAAATAAAGTTAAATTTCGCATATTATTATCTAAATCTATACCTGAATATTTTAAAAAGCTTTCTGTATTTATTTCACTTTTTAAATTTAATTCAGGAAACACAATATTCTTTTGATAATCATAATCATCTAAAATATTTCTATTACTTAAATTAATATTATCATTTGTAAATATATCATCTACACTATAACCATCTTTTGGTAGCATAAATCTTAGATAATAATTATGTACTGTTTTAATTGTGAACAATACAAATGTGTCATATCCCTTTACAAAAGAATCATTTTTATTTGAAACAATGAATCTTTTTGATGATTTCGTACCATCATAATTATAAAAATTAAGGTTTGTTTCAACTACATTAAAGCTATATTCCCAATCATCATCGACATGAAATAAATTATTAATAAATAAGGAATCACCCATATTTATTTTGATTGAATTTGTTTTTAAACTTTTATTAATGTCCGCTTCAAGAAGCGTAATAGAATTAAAATCTGAACGATATAACCTACATCCTTCTGCATATGGTTTTCCTTCTTCATTAAATTTGAATTTTTTGCTCATCCATAATGTAATATCGTCTTCACTTGCTCTCCAGACCTCATTAGGAATCATTACATATTCAGAAAAATATATAGCTTGATTTGAAAGAAAGAACGGAAATGAATAATTATCTATTTCTTCTCTTGTTACATTAGTTGCAATATCTAAATCTTCATATCCTTTTGTTGTCATTTGAGATAATTTTAATAATGCCTCATATGTTTCAATTGGTGAAACAATTAAATTGTCTTTTTCATTATTTTCTTTAAAATATTGGGCATATTTTCCAGCAAAATTATTATAATTTGTTACAAAATTTCTATATCCTTCTTGAGAATATATTTCATCTTCATAATATGTATTAGGAAAAACAGTAAAATCAGTTATTTTTGGTAAATCATTTTGATCTTCAAATCCTTCTGTTACATAAAAACCAAATCTATTAAGTTTAATCTCATCCTCATTAAGACCTCTTATGATAAAAGATATGCTTACAATTAGTGATGCAAATAAAACTGAAGATAATGCAATTATTATTTTTCTTCTTTTTCTTCCTTCTTTTATAGTATATGTATCTTTATCTAAATTAAGATTATTTCTTATTTTTTTATAATCAAATTCCTTATTAATATTTGAATCAATATTATTTAATATCATTTTTTCTATTTTTTTCATATTATAAATTAAGACCTTTCTTTAATTTATTAAGTGCTCTACGGTATATACTTTTTATTGTATTATTTGATACACCCTTCTCTTTTGCAATTGTTGAAAGCTTTACATCATAAACAATATGATCTATAACAATTTCTAATTCAAGATCATTTAATAGCTTTTTAAATGATTTTATAAGCTCATGATAATAACTTTTTTCATTATTATCAGATAGATTATTAATATATTCATTATCAATAACCATCTTATTCTTTTTATTCAAAAATGTTATAGACATATTTCTTGCTGAAGCAGTCAAATACCCTTTGACATTCCTAATTTTTTCATTTTTATATTTTTCAAAAAAATTAAGAAATACTTCATTAGTTAAATCCTCTGCTTCTATTTCATCCTCAATTAATCGATTGACAACGAAATAAACAAGTTTAGAATATGTCTTGTAATACTTCTCAAATAGTTTATCTAGATCACTATTTATATTAACATCCTTTTCTAAACTCATATTTTACCCTCTTCACTTAATAAGACTAAAAATCACCCTTTTTGGGTGCATTAATATTAAATAATATTATTTTAATGATACAATTATTTATATATGATTTAAATAGAATCTATTAAGTCATTAAAAAAACCTTTAAGAACACTCTTAAAGGTCTTTAATTATTTAATCTAATAATTCAAAACTATTTTTAATTTCATCAATTATTTCTTTAGGAAGAAAAGCTTTTGAAGCATAAAAATCAAATTTCTTTATTTCATTTTTTACTTCTTCAATGATTTTTTTCATTTTTATATCACTAATATTCATGTTTTTTCCTGCAGAAAAAATATCATTTAAATTAATATCACTACTTTTACCATTTACTAGCATTTGATGTTCATTTGTCCATTTGCCAGTAGGATCATACATATATGTAATATCATATGCTGGTGAAAGACTCCAATTTCCATTTTTATCCATTAAAAATGAAATATTTTTGACATGATCATCTTGATTTCTTACCATAATATTAAATACCATTCTTCTAAAAAATTGTTCTATTTCAGATTGACCAATATCCATTTTTTTCATTATTTGGGCAGTTTGTTCATATCCAAAAATTCTTGTTTTATCAAATGCTAAATGATTAATTGCACATAAAGATTGCATATGAATTTTTTTCATATTACCTAAATTGTCAATATATCTATCAAATCTTTTTGTCATAAAATGATATTTATCATCTCTAATTAACAATTCTGATGGAGACATATTAATTCCTGAATTTATTGCCATTAAGTAGTAAGCATATTCTATTCTAGTTGCGTAAATAGAATCAATTTTGTCTTTATCTTTATTTTTAGTTATGCCGTCAAATTTTAAAATATAATAGTCATATCCTTCTCCTGCATCTATTTGACCAGATTTAAATTTATCAAGTTCTCTATTATAGGCAACAATTGCTTTTGCTCTTGCACCACCTGCTGATGTTCCTACCTTAATTAAATTTCTTAAATCCATTTCTTTAGCGCCAAGATGCTTATCTGAATTTAATATATCATTACATAAATCAACAATTCTATCTAAATAGATATTTGTACTAGTTTCTTTTTTTATATATGAAGGAAAATATTCAAGTGCTCCTAAGCCTCTTGTGCCTATATATAATAATCTTTCTACAGGACCAAAGTCATCAATGGTTCTACCATCTGTAGCTAGCCAATCGGCTAAAATAGATGTGCCAAATTTATCTGGAAGTGAATCAGCCAAAAGCCCTGGTAATCCTAAAAATGTTTTATATGATAAATCTCTAAAAATATATTCATTATTTGAAAGAGGCATATATATTGGGGATATTTGTATATTTGATCTTAAAAAATCTTTATCATAACTAAATATGCAATAGCCATCATCTAATTGTGTTACTTCTCCAATTTTTGTATCCCACATTTTCACTATTGCTTTAATCATTTCTCATCGCCCCACTTCCATTCTGATTTTTTATTTGATTTTTTATATCTTTTTTTCTCAGTATGCTCTTGAATGATATATTCTTCTTTTTCGGGAACCAATAAATTTAAATTTGTTATAAGCTTTAAGCCATCTAATACTCTTATTATTGTAGAAAAGCTCGTATCTAAGCCATTTTCAATGCTACTTATAGTTCTAGTTGATACTCCCACTTTTTTGGCAAAATCATTTTGAGTAATAGATAAACCTATTCTATATTCTCTTATTCTTCTTCCTATTTCCTTTAAAATAACATCCATATTATATAAATTATCAATTCTCATATATATCACCTTCAAAGATATTTTACTACATTTTAATATATTATGCAATATGTTGCTTATTATTAGTAAAATTATTGTATAATATGCAATATGTTGCATTTTGATATAAAAATTATGAATAAATTAAAAACCTTTAAGTA
>JAILBI010000198.1 GCA_024681175.1 Acholeplasmatales bacterium | reverse complement strand
TGAATATAATAAAATATTTGAATCATTAAGAAAAATCAATGATTTTCCTATAATATTTTTAAATCATTTACATCTAAATGATTATGATTTAGAGGAATTAGATGCGATAACAAAATTACATGAAAGTGATATAAACATATTATGTTTTTCTAAGGATGAATAAGAAAAATTTTTAAAAATATTTTCAAAATTATATAAAGATGTTATAATCTAAGTAGAGGTGAACGATATGAAAATTGAAGTAGTAGGAAAAAATGGTTTCAAACCTAGTGAAGCCAACCAAGTTTATGCAGAGAAGAAGCTTTCAAAGCTTGAAAGACTCTTACCTGATTATGATAGCTTGCAAGCACGTGTTGTGTGCAAAATTTATCCATCATATCATAAGGTAGAAATTACTATTCCTGTAAAAAATATGATTTTGCGTGCTGAGGTTAAAGAAGAACATTTAAATGGCGCAATTGATGCAGCTGTTGATAAAATTGTTACTCAGGTTAAGCGCTACAATGATAAAGTTAAAGACAAAATGGGTAAGACATCAATCAGAAAGACTGAAGAAGCTTCTGATGAACAAGTATTCCAAAAGGAAAAGCATATTAAGCTTGAACCAATGACTAAGGACGAAGCATTAGATCAAATGGAATTATTAGGTCATGATTTCTTCGTATATCTTGACAAAGAAACTAAAAAGACTAATGTCATTTATCTAAGAGAAGATGGCGAATATGCTATTATTGAAACTGAATAATTAAATATAAAATATGGAATCTTCGTGATTCCATATTTTTTATTTGTTTATTTTTTTAATTTTATTGAAAAAAATACTATTTTATAGTATTATATTCTTTGATATTATTGGAAGGATTTACAGTACTATGGGTTTAAAAAAGGTATTATTCGATTCTGGTTATAAAGAATTTAAAAGATGTGCAAAATTAGCTAAAAAGATTATGGCATTAGATGAACAAATGTCTAAATTGTCTGATGATGAATTAAAAGCTAAAACACCATATTTTAGAGATTTATTAAGCAAAGGAAAAACATTAGATGATATTGCAGTTGAAGCATATGCTGTATGTAGAGAAGCTGCATATCGTGTATCAGGAATGAAAGCATTCTTTGTACAGCTTGTTGGTGCCCTTGCAATACATGGTGGTAATATTGCTGAAATGAAGACAGGTGAAGGTAAAACTTTAACTGGTGTATTCCCAGCATATTTAAATGCCTTATCTGGTAAAGGTGTACATATTGTTACTGTAAATGAATATTTGTGTCAACGTGAAACTGAAGGTATCGTTGGTGATATTTATCGTTGGTTAGGCTTAACTGTAGGTCTTAACCTAAGAGAATTATCAAGAGAACAAAAAAGAGAAGTATACAATTGTGATATTGTATATTCTACAAACTCTGAGCTTGGTTTCGATTATCTTCGTGACAACATGGTTTCAAATTATAATGAAGTAACACAAATCAAGGGCTTAAATTACGCAATTATCGATGAGGTTGATTCAATTTTAATTGATGATGCAAGAACACCACTTATCATCTCTGGTCCTACTAAGGATGATAATGGTTTATATGAAAAGGCAGATCATTTAGTTAAATCATTAGCCAAAGAAGATTATGAAATTGATGAAGAATCAAAAACTGTTTCATTAAATCCATCTGGTGTATCAAAGGCAGAAAGATATTTTAGATTTAAAAATCTTTATGACCTTGAGCATACAGATACAGTTCACCGTATCAATAACGCATTAAGAGCTAATTTCATATTTGAAAATGGTAAAGAATATGTTGTTCAAAATGGTGAAGTATTAATCGTTGATGAATCAACTGGTCGTATTTTAAAAGGAAGACAATATTCTGAAGGCTTACACCAAGCTATTGAAGCAAAAGAAGGTGTAGAAATTAAGAAAGAAGCAATTACAGTTGCAACAATTACTTATCAGAATTTCTTCCGTATGTATAATAAATTATCTGGTATGACAGGTACAGCTAAGACTGAAGAGGAAGAATTTAGAGACATTTATAACATGTATGTTGTTGAAGTTCCAACAAACCGTCCAGTTATAAGAATTGATGCTCCAGATTTAATTTTCATCTCTCCAGAATTTAAATTCCGTGCCTTAGTTGAAGATATTAAAGAGCGTCATGCAAAAGGCCAACCTATTCTTGTTGGTACAGCAAACGTTGAAACATCTGAGCTTGTTTCAAAAATGCTTGAAAAAGAAGGCTTAAAGCATGAAGTGTTAAATGCTAAAAATAACGCAAGAGAAGCTGAAATTGTATCTCACGCTGGTGAGCTTGGCGCAATTACAATTTCTACAAATATGGCAGGCCGTGGTACCGATATTAAGCTTGGACCTGGTGTTGCTGAATTAGGTGGTCTTGCCGTACTTGCTACTGAAAGATTCCAAGCACGTCGTATCGACAATCAGCTTCGTGGTCGTGCAGGAAGACAAGGAGACCCTGGTTATTCAAGATTCTTCTTATCAACTGAAGATGAATTATTAATAAGATTTGGTGGCGACCAATTTAAGATGAGACTTGCATCAATCATTCGTATGATGAGTGATGGAGATGAAACAAAGCCACTAGAATCTAGAATGCTTCAAAGAATGATTACAATGGCACAAACTAAAATTGAAGGTATTAACTACGATTCAAGAAAGAATGTCTTAAAATATGATGATGTTATTCGTCGTCAAAGAGAAACATTCTATGCTGAACGTCAACAGGTTGTTAAAGCTGAAAAGCTTGATGAAGTATTACATTCAATTATGAAGATTGCTGTTGCAAATAAAGTTGAAGAATTTATGGAATCAAAAGAAGAATTTGATGATGAAAAGCTTGTTAGATTATTTAATGATAAATTAATTGGAGATCCAATTATTGATATTAATATTGTTAAATCATTTGATGATGATGGAGATATTATTAATTACATCTATGAACAAGCAAGAAAAACATTTGATAATCGTATGATTGAATTTGGTGATAATCTTAAGGCTTCAGTTCCTGATGATGTTTTAGTACAAGATCCTGATTTTGTAGAAAAGAATAAGATGATGCTTATTAAGAGAATCATTCTTCCAATTTTAGATAAAAATTGGAGAGAACATATCGATGATATGGATTCATTTAGACAAGGTGTATATTTACAGCAATATGCACAATCTAACCCTCTTGAAATTTATCAAAGAGAAGGTTATCAAAAATTTGAAAACTTAAATAGAACAATGAATGAACAAATTTTCATTACTGCAATGCATGCAAGAGTACGCTTCGAAAGAGCACCTGAAAAGAAGGAAGATGAATTAAAAGGTCTTAATACTAACCAGGATTTATCAAGAGTACGTCAACAACAACCAGCACAAAATCCTTTCGTTAATGTAGGACCAAATGATGCTTGTCCATGCGGAAGCGGTAAGAAATTTAAATTCTGTCATGGTTTAAAATAATAATAGATTCTCCCAGCAATGGGAGAATTTATGCATTATAGATGGAGGAAAATAATGGACATTAAAGAAAAATTAGTTTGCTTAAGAAGCTTAATGATAAAAAATAATATTGATTATTATTATATTCCAACATCAGATTATCATTTAAGTGAATATGTAGGAGATTATTTTAAAGAAAGAGCCTTTATGTCAGGCTTCAATGGTTCAGCAGGTTATTTATTAATTGGTCTTAATGATGCATATTTATGGACTGATGGAAGATATTTTTTACAAGCTGAAAAGGATTTAAAAAATACTACAATCACTTTAATGAAAATGGGTGAAGAAAATGTATTAACTATATTTGAATTTTTAAAAAAATATGGTTATGGTAAAACTATCGCCTTTGATGGAAGATGTGTTCCATCATCATTTGGCTATGCATTAGATTTTTTAGGCTTAAAAATTATTTCTAATGTTGATCTTGTAAATGATATTTGGAAAAATAGACCAGCATTACCAAATTCTAAAGCATATATTCTAGATTTAAAATATGCAGGAGAAGATATTAATTCTAAAATTAATAAATTAATTAAAAATCTAGATGATGAATCATCAGATTTATCAATTATTACATCCCTAGATGATATAATGTGGATTTTAAATTTACGTGGTGATGATGTA
>JAILBI010000166.1 GCA_024681175.1 Acholeplasmatales bacterium | reverse complement strand
ATAAATTTTTAAAAGGTGAAATTAATTTATCAGGTCAAATAGGTCAAGAATTAAATTATTTTAGAGATTTTTATGAAACATTAGAACCAAGAATGTTATTAATATATGATAGAGAGCCTTATGTAGATAATGATATAAGAATAACATTTGACCATAATATTAGATATAGATCATTTGATTTTGATTTTTCAAAAGGATATTATGGTAATTCTATAACAAATGAAGATTTAATTTTAATGGAATTAAAAATTAAAGATGCTTACCCATTTTGGGTTATAGAAGCTTTTGAAAAATTAGATATAAAGCAAGTATCATTTTCAAAATATAGTACCTGTTATCAGCTAGCAAATAAAAAAGAAATTAAATTAAGAGAGGAAACAAAAATATGGAAAAAATGTTTGGAAGTATCATTACAAGCTCTAGCCCTTTAACTGCAATATTATCAGTATTAATTGCCTTATTTTTAGGATTAATATTATCATTTATGTCATTTTATCATTCAAGAAGCTCTAAGAATTTTTATATATCTACAGCATTAATGCCAGCCGTAGCTTCGGTAATTATCTTATTTGTAAATGGCTTAATTGAAAATGATACCGCAGCCCTTGCCTCAGGTGTTGCAATATCTGGTGCATTTTCATTAGTTAAATTTAGATCAGCCCAGGGTAATGCAAGAGAAATTGCGGTAATCTTTATCGCAATGTCTGTAGGTATTATGTCAGGTGCAGGATATGTATTATATGCAGCAATATTTACATTAATATTAGGATTTGCGTTAATGATTTTAACTAGATTTAATATATTTGAAAGAAGAACATCAAATGAAAGAATGCTAAGAATAATGATTCCTGAAAATTTAGATTATCAAAATGTATTTGATTCAATATTTGAATCATATTTAGAGGATTGTAAATTATTAAAGGCTAAATCATCTAATATGGGTTCATTATTTAATTTGACATATAAAATAAAATTAAAAAATGCAAAAGATGAAAAAATATTTATTGATGAGCTTCGTACAAGAAATGGTAATTTAGAAATATCTATAGAAGAATTAAAAGAAGAAACAGAATTATAATGCCACAGCTTTGTGGCATTTTATTTATTTTATTTTATGTATAAAATATGTTATAATAATTTATATTTATTTTAGAGGTGTTATAGGATGTTAATGGATAAACTGCTTGCGGTTACAAATCAATTACTTGATTTAGGTAAACGTAACAGATTATTAAATTATAAAGATCATGGATTAAAAACATTAGCTATTTTAAATAAAAATACTAATGAAATTTTTAGTGCGATTAAAAACCAAAGAGATGTTAATGTTTATAATCTTGATCCAATATTAACTGAATATCATAACGAACAAATAAAAGAAAATCCAAATGATGATCAATTACATTATGATCCTGAGCTTGTTTATTCAATTGTAAGAAAGAATTTAGAGCGTAGAGTTATTTTATGCTATAAGGAATCTTATCAATTAAATAAATGCTTAAAAAGCTTATATAAGGACTACACACAATCTATTACAGAAAAGGGTATGAACTCTTTATATATATCTTTTGGCTTTATTAAATATTTTGAGGAAGAAGAATCCTTCCTAGCTCCAATATTATTAATTCCAATTGAGCTTGATCCAGAATGTGAAGGATTTTATGCAATAAGACAATATGAGGATGATGTATTATTAAATCCTACTTTTTCATATTATTTAAAATCTAAATATGATATTGAGCTTCCTAAATATGATGATGAAGCAATGAATACATATTTAGATAAAATAAGAGATATCTTACCAGAAGGTATGGAAATTATTGATGGTATGGCTATAGGTATTTATTCATTTTATAAGATGAATATGTATACAGATATCATCACTAATAAAGAAAAGGTATTAAATAATAATAATATCAGAATCTTACTTGGAGATCCTGATTCTAAATCAATTTCATCACCTGATAATGAAGCAATTTACCCTGTTGTTAACTGTGATTCATCACAGCTTGAAGCAATTCAAATGGCAGCTAATGGTAAATCATTTTGTTTACAAGGTCCTCCAGGATCAGGTAAGAGCCAAACAATTACTAATATGATTTCATCATTGCTTGGTGTTGGTAAAAAGATATTATTTGTATCAGAAAAAATATCAGCATTAAATGTTGTATTTGAAAATTTAAGAAGAGTTAAATTATCAGATTTTGCGATAGAATTACATTCTAATAAAGCTAATAAAATTGAATTTATTCATAATCTTTATAAGACTGCAACATCACCAAAATATGATATTGATCTTAAAACATCATTCTTATCTAGTAAATATCAATTTTTAAAGGGTAATTTAACATCTTACGAAAGACAATTACATCAAATAATACCAAATTTAGGTATTTCCTTAGTAGATTTATATAAATTATATCTAGATATACCTACAGAGCCATTAGATGATATTAAGCTTGATATTGATAGATTTAATTTATATGATTTAGAACAATTTGTAGGCTATTTTGAAAGCTATGTTAGATATGCAAAAAAGACTTGTTATGATTATAAAACAAGTCCTATGTATAGTCTAAATCATGTATCTGAAAATTATATTTTATATAATCTAAATAAGGATTTAGATCATTCAATTAGCTTTTTAGAAACAATATTAGATTTACAAAAGCATTTCAATAAGATTGAAGATTTATCATTTTTTAATATGCTTGAAGCATATAAAAAATTAAATATTTTTGAAGTTATTTATACTTTAAAAACATTTGAGCCTTATTATCTAGATCAAAGAGCAAGAGCCCATTTATTAGATTTAATTAAAAGATATTTTAATATCAATAAATTATTAAAAACTAATTTATTTGATGTCTATGATAAAGGTATTTTAAATGAAGATATTGCGACAATATATCAAACATTAAAGGCTAAAGAGGATAATAAAAAATTATTCTCATCTAAGGAAGAGAAAAATGCTTATAATATTGTCTTTAAATATCGTAATAAGAAAGCAAAATCAGATGTAGTATTATCTGAAATAATGGAGCTTAACACATTAAAGAATAATTTATATATGGGTTCAAGCTTAAGAAATACTATTTCTAAAGCTATTGGTAAGGATTTAAAAACAGTTAATTTAAATGATATAATGCTTGATTTAAATCAAATTGGTAACCTTGAAAATGTATCAATTTCTAAAGAAGATTATTTAGAATTAAGAAGCTACCTAAATTCTAAAAATATCTCTATTAGTGCCCTAGAGGAAGGTAAGAAGCATCTAGATAGCTTATCTATTTTATTTAATAAAGGCTTATATGATATTAATAAAATTGATATTACCCAATTGTATAATAAGGTTAAAGCTGTATCTGATGTAAGAAGCCAAGCAATTCCTTATATGACACAAAAGATTATTGTAGGTGAAATACATGATAATGGTCAAATTAATTTCTTAGATAAATTCTTAGAAAGCAACCTACCACTTGATATATTACCATCTTGCTATAGAATTACATTTATTAAGCAAAAAATAGATGAAATTGTAGAAGCATCAGATTTATTAAAGGAATTCCAATCTCAGCATGCAGATAAAATTGTTGCAAACTTCGCTGAGCTTGATGAAAATATTTTAAATATCAATAGAGATTATGTTATATCTTATTTATCAAAAATGAGACCAGAGCTTGAACTTGAAGGCTCTGAATTTAAAATATTGGCGCATGAAAACGAAAAGAAGCGTAGACAAATGCCAATTAGATCACTTCTTGAAAAAATATTTGATTTAGCATTAGATATTAAGCCAGTATTCTTAATGAGCCCACTTTCAGTATCAACTTATCTTGCTTCAAAGAGTGAGATTTTTGATTGCGTAATTTTTGATGAAGCATCACAAATTTTCGCATCTGATGCCCTTGGCTCAATTTATAGAGCAAAGCAATGTATTATCATTGGTGATACAAAGCAAATGCCTCCTACAAATTTCTTCCATGCCCAGGTTGGTGAAGAAGCTGAGGATGAGGATGAAAAGGAATATGACCTTGAATCTGTATTAGATAAGGCAACACAGATGTTTGATACAACATCACTTCGTTTCCATTATAGATCAAGATCAGAAGAATTAATTACATTCTCTAATGGTTCATTTTATAATGGTAATTTAATTACTATTCCACAATCTCATCAGCATGAAAAAGGCTTTGGTATTGATTTTTATTATGTTAAGGATGGAAGATATGATCCTACATCAAGAACAAATCCAATAGAAGCAAAGCGTATTTGTGAGATGGTATTTGAGCATTTCGCATCATCAAGAGAATCATTAGGTGTTGTTGCATTCTCTAACGTTCAGGCTGAATTAATTTCTTCACTTTGTGAAGCAGAATTCCGTCGTCATCCTGAATTTAGAAAATTTACAGACCCTAACCTTAATGAGCCTTTCTTTGTTAAAAACCTAGAAACAGTTCAAGGTGATGAGCGTGATAGAATCATATTCTCTATTTGTTATGGCTATAATAATGAAAATAAATTTTATCAAAGATTTGGACCATTAAATAATGTTGGTGGAGAGCGAAGATTAAATGTTGCGATAACAAGAGCGAAATTTAATATTTCCGTTGTCGCATCTGTAAGATATACAGATATTAATACTAAAACAAATTCTAAAGGTGTTTTATTATTAAGAAATTATCTAGAATTTGCTGAAAATGTTGTTTCAAATAAGAATTATTCTGAAACAGGTAATTCAATAGTAGATGATATTAAAAATTATATTGAATCATTAGGATTTGAATGCTTTACAAATTATGGTTCATCATCATTTAAAATTGATATTGCAGTAAAGAAGGATAAGGACTTCATTTTAGCAATCATGACAGATTCTAGAAACGCTGAATATTCTGATAATTTAACAGATAAATATCGTCTTGAAAGATTATTATTAGAAAGATTAGGCTGGAGATATTTAAAGGTTTATTCAACTTCTTGGTTTAATAATAAAGAAGATGAAATGGAAAGAATTAAAGAAGCTTTAGAGCAAGCTCAAAAGCCTAAAGAGGAAGTAGTTGTATCTTCTAATGATGATAAAGAAGAAAAGACATATTTAATTGAAAAAGATAATGACGATCATGATTTTGGCTTTAGAAATTATGAAGAAACTGATTTATTTAAAGCAAGAAGAATTTATCGTAATGATGGCCTACAAGGCTTATTAAAGGAAATAATTCATACAGAAAGCCCTATTCATATTGAATATTTATATGAAAGAGCTAATGATATTATTGGTGATGGTAAATTAAAGGATGAATTTAAATTAGAAGTAGATAATAATTTACCTAAATGTGTTAGAATTGGTGATTTCTTAATTGATAGAGATAAAATGTCAGGTATTGGCTTAAGAATTAATTCTACAAGACCATTTAAATATATTTATTTTGATGAAATATTAGATGGTTTAAAAACAATAATTGAAAATTCATCAGGTATTACTAATGAGGGTGCTTATCGTACATTGATATTTGTCCTTGGCTTTGATAAATTATTAGGACCAATGAGAGAGATGTTTGATAAGGTATTAGATACATTAATTGTATCTGGTGAGGTTACAATGGATAGTAACAATAAAGTAAGATATAATAAGTAAATTTAAGATAAAATTTACATATTTGTACGTTTATTTATTGTTATCATAATAATGAGGTATTAATATGACAGAATTTGAATTAGAAGATAAAGTATTACAAAGTCTATCATTATTAGGATTAGAAACAAAAGAAGTATCTAAAATGGATCTAGAATATACATATATAGGTCTTGCAAATAAATATAATCCTAAAAATGAAGATGGAAATGCAGAAATGTTTAAAAAGGTAACTGATGCATATAATTTCTTAAATGAAGATATATGTAGAACTAATGAGGTTATCAATAACATTTTAAATCCAAATAATAAAACATATTTTTATACAACACCTGATAAGCCAGTTCAAGAAGAGCCTAAAGAAGAAATAATTAATGAAGATGTCAAACCAGAAAAGGGTGTTAAATATATAGATACACCTAATGGTAAGATTAAAATAGTTGATAAGCCAAGCCCATTAAACATAGTCTTATCATTATTAGTACCATTATATGGTATATTAAATTTCTTCTTAATTGTAAAATTTATGAAGCGTGCCGCAATTGTATATTTATTATGCGCAATTGTAGGTATTGTATTAAATTTTGGATTCATTTATCTAATGTATAAAAATGGATATTATGTATAAATAAAAATGGAGCTCAATGAGCTCCATTTTCTTATTCTTGATTATCAACTGATTTTTCATCTGCTAAAGAAGGAAGATGATATTTACCTCTAATATAATCATCAATTTCATCAGCTACAGACTTAGTTGCTGCAACAGCTTCAACAACTGTTTTAGCACCTGATACAACATCACCTGCAGCATATACGCCAGGTCTTGTTGTTGCACCATTTGCAGTTGTTTCAATTAAACCTTTCTTATTAGTATCAATTTCTTTAGTGTTTTTAACAATATTAGATAATGCACCTTGACCTATTGCGATAATTACAGAAGAAGATTCAAATAAGAATGCATTTTTTGAATCATTTTCATATGTAATTTCACCATTTTCATTTTCTTTTTTAATAACAGGCTCAACAATAATACCATTATCTTTAATTTCAACTGTATTTAAATAATAATTGAAATTAATACCATCAACCTTTGCAAGATCAATTTCTTCCTTTAATGCAGTCATATCCTCTTCACCACGGAAGAAGATGATTTCAACCTTTGCATTAGTTTTTCTTACAATAGTTCTTGCAGCATCCATCGCAACATTACCAGCACCAATTATCACAACCTTATTACCAAGCTGAGTATATGAATCAGGATTCTTTAAATAATCAATTGCAAAATGAACATTTCCTAAAGAAATACCTTTAATATTTAATTTATTAGGATTCCATACACCAGTACCAATGAATATTGCATCATATCCATCTCTAAACATATCATCAATTGTAATAGTAGGTCCAATTAAAGTATTAGGTCTAAATCTAATACCAAGCTCAGTTAAACGAAGTAAAAGCTTATCAAGTAAATCCTTAGGTAATCTAAATTCAGGTATACCATATCTTAAGACACCACCAATTTTATCCTTTGAATCAATGATAGTTATCTCATATCCTCTTTTAGCTAAAATTATTGCAAGTGTTAATCCTGCAGGACCTGCACCAATTATCGCAACCTTCTTACCATTAGAAGGTAATTTTTCTAATCTTGCCTTTTCAAGATAGAAAGAAGAAATATATTCTTCAATTTCATAAAATTTAATAGGCGCGTTTTTATGATTTAAAACACAATGACCTAAACAATTTTTCTCATGTGGACATATTCTTGAACAAAACGCAGACAAAGGGTTATTATCAAATAACATTTGTCCTGCATCATTTAATTTTCCTTCAAGAAACATCTTCATTACAACAGGAATATTTGTTTTAACAGGACATCCCTCTCTACATAATGGCTTTTTACATTTAAGACAGCGCTTTGCTTCACTTACAATATCTGACATATATTTAACCTCACTAAACGATTAATTCTCTAAAAATTATTATAACATAATAATTAATTAATTTCTATTAATCATTTAATTTATATAATATCTTTTAATATTAGTTCTTTATTAATGTGCTCTAGCTTATTAATGATGAATCTTTTTTTACCAATACCATTAATAGATGTACCTATTGCATAAATAATATCATCAATGATAATAAATCTATCATG
>JAILBI010000162.1 GCA_024681175.1 Acholeplasmatales bacterium | reverse complement strand
TATTATAGATAAAACTAATAAAACCTACACAGTATTATCTAGATCAGAAAATGAATTATATTATCCTCTATTTAAATTAGGAACAAATGATATTGAAATATTAAACAATGATTTTATAGAAAAATATAAAAATTATTTAGAAAACCAATTAAAGGCATTAGAAAACCTATAATTGGTTTTATTTTTTTACCATTGTGTCATTTTATGTCCTCAATATACTTTATACTTAAATTGAAAAAAGGAAATAGAAGGTGATTTTATTATGACAAGAAAGTTTAAATTAGCAGTAAAAAAATTTGTAGAAGAGGATGGATTAAAAATAATAAAAAACAGTAATAATGAAAAAGAAGCCATTACTAATCTAATGAATGAATGTGGATTTACAAAAAGAATAGCTAAAAAAATAGTTAGAACAAAATTATATGTGATAGCTAATATTGATATCAGCAAATTATAGTGTTGTCCATTTTTATGTACAAAAATTTTAGTAATATTTAATTGATAAAAATATCTTTTATAAGTGACGCATGACGTCCACAACATGTAAGATAATATGGTTGAAAATGGAGGAATACAAAATGTCATATATTTTTGATAATGGATTTCATACATATTTCGGTGTAGCAGTATCTTGTAATAATAATGCAGAAAAGGAATTAAAAGAGAAATGCTATAAAGCATTAGATGAAATGAAGATAAATAATAATGAATCCATAGTAAGATTAGAAAAAGAATTAGAGTTTATTAATGAAGAAGGAATATCAGAATTTTTTATTAAAGCATTTGAGTTAGTAAATGAAATAAAGAAAAAAGGAATTTATTATTTTTGTGATGGCTCATCAACAGGTTCTCTTGTGAATTATTTATTGGGGATAACAGTAATTAATCCAATAGAATATGATTTATTATTTGAAAGATTTGTGATAAATGATTACAAAAAGTATCCAATTATAGACATGAATATTCTAGAAAAAGATAAAGAAAAGTTAATAGAATGTATTGATAATATTTTTAATGGATATGATCGAAAAATCAAAGATGATAATTTTTTTCATGATGATTGTTGCAAAGTTGGATTTATCAGTTATAAGGAATCAGAATTAAAGAGAATGTATTCTTTTTTAGAAGCATACAAGGATTATCCTTTTAAAGATTTAGTAAACATTTATAGTTTACGTAGACCTGGTGTGACTCCTACGATTGATCAATATATAAATACATTTAAATGCGAAATGTTCGTTGGAAGAGATGAATTATTTAAAAATATTGTAAAAGAAACATTAAATTGGTTTATATATCAAGAACAATATATACAAGCATTTAGCCTATTATATGGAATAGATTTATCAGAGGCTACAAAATTGTTTTATAGATTTAAAAATTTTAAAAACGAGGACTATAATGATTTGTTACATGAATGGATATTGAAAGCATTAGAAAATGGTATTGCTGAGATAGATGCCCATAGATATACTGATATGTTCATAAATGGAGCAATGACAGCACCATTAAAAAGTCATTTTCTTTCATTAGTTTATGAACTTGTAAAGATTAATAATTGATAAACTTTATTTATTATAAAAACGGAGGTTCCGATATGGAAGAATATAACAAAAGATTAATATCACTTTTAAAACCAATTTTAAATAAATTAAGTGATGATAGAAAAAAATATTTAGAAGAAGAATTAAATAATGTAACTAAAAATAATCAGGCAATTAGATTATTAATTGCATATGATATTGTTCAGTATTTAAAAAAGAAAAAGTATTCATATACATTTAGAGGTAACATTGACTCATCATATATTGCTTATGAATTAGGTATAAGTAATGTAGATTGTTATGAATTGAATACTATTCCTGAACAGTGTTATGGATTGGATTATAACTACAATTATAGTATTTGCTTTAATGTTGGCAGTAAAGTTCAAAATAAGGTGTTGAAATTCATTGATAGAACTTATGGTGATAGATTATTTAGACAATACTCAGTATTTTCTGATGGAAGAGTGTCATTACATATGATATATAGACTCTATGTTATTGATAATACAAAAGAATATAAAACAAAAACCATTTATCAAGATGGAATAGGATATAAATGCTTAAAAGCTGAAGATATATCAAACGATGATAATATCATTAAGATTATTCCTATTGGACATAATCAAAATGGCTTAATTGATGATACATTGAGATTAATTAAGAAGCATAAAAATGTAACCATTAATTATGACAATTTAAATAATTTAGATAAATCTAAATACATTAATCAATTATGTAATTATTCATATTTAAACATTGATAAATTATATTGTTTTGAATTTTCTAATGACAATATAAATGAATTAATAAAAGATTTAAAACCAAAGAGATATAATGACCTAGTTAAAATATGTAGCTTATATCATAGTATGGGTATGAAAGAATATGAATTAGATATTAAAAATTTAATAGCTACAAGAGATGATGCTTATGATTATTTAATTGATAATGATTTT
>JAILBI010000117.1 GCA_024681175.1 Acholeplasmatales bacterium | reverse complement strand
ATAAAGGGCTTAAACGAGTAACACAAGGATTGTTACTTCTTTTTGCTTGTATGAATTTTAAAAAGTTAGCTAGATGGAAGGCAATGATGGCATAGGAATATGTCGCCTTCCTTTATTTTTAAGGTTAATTTTCGTATTTTAAACAAAAATAAAACTACTACCCATTGGATTTCTCCAAAAAGTAGTAGTTTGTCAACAGTCTGTAAGGTATTAAGTTTAAAACTTAATGCCTTTTGTTTTTTATATTATTATTGTGTAAGTTTTATTTTTGTATTAAAATAGAATTATTAAAAACAATAAAAGGAGAATAAAATTATGTTTTGCCCAAATTGTGGTGCTGAATTAAATAGTAACCAAAAAGAATGTCCATATTGTGGAACAGCTAATCCAAACTTTGTTAAAACTGAGGTTAAAAACGATCCATACGGATTTAATAACAATACGAATAACACATACAACACGAATAATAATAACGGTTTTAATAACACGAATAATAATGGTTTTAACAACAATATGAGTAACGAAACTGGAGCCCCAGTATTAGGTATAATTTCAATTGTATTATTTTTCTTTTTTGGCCCTCTTAGTTTAATTACATCTATTATTGGTGTGTTTTCTAAGAATAAGATAGATAAGATAATTTGTTTAATTATTTTAATATTAGATATTTTAGCAGTTTTAATAATAGTTGCTTTTGTTGTTATTATCGTAATTGCAGGAGATTCTGTAAATACTACATACAATAGTTTAAACTATGTATTTAGCATGCTAAAGTAGTTTTAGATAATGTTTAATATTGTATAAGAAATCGTAAAAAACAATTAAATATAAATTATAATGACCTAAAGTTTTCTTTAGGCCATTGTGTTGTTATAAGGAAAGGATATTATATGGATATATATGAATTAATTGAAAATTCATTCAATAATGGAGATTACAAAAAAACAATCGAATTATGTGATGAAATTCTAAAAGAAGATAGTAGCTCATTTGAAGCAAATGGCTATAAGGGTTTAGCTTTAGGTTGGGCTACAACACTTGATAATGTTAAATTAAAGGAATGTGCAAATTATTTAATTGAATCATTAAGAAACTGTCCACCTGATTTATTGAGTAAATCTGCTGATCATTACCTTAATGAATTAGTTAGTTTGGGTAAGCAAATAATAAAAGGTTCTGGAGATTTTTATTCTAAAAACCCTTCTGAACAAATAGCTAATCATTATATTAAAAATATAAAAGAAGTAATTGATGCTTTAATGTTTTATTTAGATTGTCTTAATCAAGACAAACTAAAAGATGATGTCACACATGAAATGAATGTATTAGTATTTGAAAGTGCCTCAAAAGCATTCTCAGGTAAGATTGGTGTAGATTATGATTGTAACAATCACCCTAGTTTAGATGATTTTAATACATTCTTTGATAGATTAAATTCATTATTTAATATATTAGATTTATCTAGTGCTTTGGCAGTAAATGATTATGCATTATTAAAGAATGTCTATGAATCAATGATAATTGTTTGTGAAGAATTATTATTATCTAAAGCATGGGAAAAAGATGATGAATATGGTTGGTTAATCGTTAAAAGATTATCATCTAATAATTATAAAATTGTATTAGATAAACTTAAATTAGTATTAAAGGTATTAGATGAATTATATCAAACTAATAATAAATCTAATGATAGATATTTTAAGGTACATGATGATATCTTAAAATTATTTGATGATGGGTTAAAATTAAGATTAAAGATGGATGAAACAAGAGCTTTAATCAAACAAATAAATGATGATGCACAGATTGAAGAAGCATATCGTGCACTTAATGAAGTTAATGATGTATTAAATGAATATGATAATGCAATTAATAAACTTCGTTATAGTTTATTTCAATAATAAGATGTCTAAGGACATCTTTTTTTATTGGGTATAAACTTTATAGTCATATTTAATTATGTTATAATTAATATGATAGACGGAGAGTGTTATTATGAATGAAGTATTTGCCGTAATCGATACAGAAACTACTTGGAGTGATCAAGTAATGTCAATTGGTATAGTAATATCTAGATTTCCTGATTATAAAATAATCGAGAAATTGTATTATGTTATTACACCAACATATCAAAGTGGTGGAATGTATTCATTTCAATTAGATAATACAAGAGGTATTGAAACTAAAATAGTTTCAAGGGCTGATGCATTAGTTGATATAAACAATCAATTTAAAAAATATGACGTTAAACATATATTTGCATATAATGCGAGATTTGATTATACGCATCTACCTGAATTATCATCATATTGTTGGTATGACATTATGCGTATAGCTGCATATAAACAATATAATGATAAATTACCAGATAATATCGAATGCTGTTGTACAGGAAGACTTAAAAGAAATTATGGTGTTGAGAACATGTATAGATATTTAACTGGCATAGATTATTATGAAGTTCATAATGCTGTATGTGATGCAGTAGATGAACTTGAAATAATGAAAAGATTAGATAAAGAATTAGAAGTGTATATGATTGGAATTATAAAATAGAAAGGATACATTATGAATTTTGGAATAATAGGTTTAGGTAATATAGCAAACAAATTTGCTAAAACCTTAAATGAAATGAATGAAACTTTATATGCAGTTGCCTCTCGTAACATTGATAAAGCAAAAGAATTTGGCCAAAAATATAACAGTGTTAAATGTTATGGTTCATATGATGAATTGTTTAGTGATCCTAATATTGATGTTGTTTATATTTCAACACCAAATAATATGCATTTTCAAAATGCATATGATGCACTATCTCATAACAAGAATGTTATATGTGAAAAACCATTCACAACCAATCCTTTTGATGCAATTAAATTATATTCTTATGCCAAAGAAAAGAATTTATTCATAATGGAGGCATTATGGATAGAATTCTTGCCAGCCTATAAGAAAATAATTGAGATTATTAAAAGTGGCAAAATTGGCGATTTAATCGATTTGAGTGTATCATACGGATTTGATACTAACCCTGACCGTAAAAAGAGAAAATTTGACTCAAAACTAGCTGGTGGTGCACTTTTAGATATCGGTATTTATAATTTAGGGTTTATAGATATGATAGTAGATGATGAGGTATCATCATTTACATCAGATTATAAATTAAATGATGCCGGTACTGATGAATATAGTAAGATTAATTTATTATTTAAGAATAATATAAAGGCAACTTTAGTGACAACTATCGGTACTGATATAAAAAGAGAAGCTTTTATAAATGGCACTAAAGGTAGCATTTATATTCCTGATTTCCAACAAAATCAAGAATTTATAGTAAAGACAGATAAAGAAGAAAAGTATTCATATCCATTTGATATTAATGGATTTGAATATCAAATAAGAGAGATAATAGATTCAATAAATAATAATAGATGTGAATCTATTAATTATCCTTCATATAAATCTATTAGATTAATGAAATTATTATACGATATTAGAATGAGTTGGAATATGAAATTTAGTTTTGAATAATTAAGCAATAATTATATAATTAATTAAAAGGAGGAATAATAAAGTGTTTTTTAAAGAAGAAAAAAATAAAATGAGTGGAAAAACAAAAATATATGATTTAGATGGGACATTAATTAATTTATATGATGTCGTAGAATTTAAAAAGGAATATGAAGAAGAACCATTCCCAGCTTTTGGCTATTATGGTGTTTTAGTATTAACACTAGATGATGGTAAATTAGTTAAGACAATAAAGGTTAGAGTTGGTAAAAAAGAATCATCTTTAGATGATGCCTACAGACATGTGTTAGATATAACAGATGAAATGAAAAGACT
>JAILBI010000219.1 GCA_024681175.1 Acholeplasmatales bacterium | reverse complement strand
GATGTAATAAAAAGGATAATTTATATAATAATATAAATAATTTTAATTTGTTAAGTAAATTCTTTAAAGCAATTATAAAGAATGATTTATTATTCTTATCATATAATACATATTATAGTGGTGATAATGAACAAATATTAGAAATATTAAATTCATTATATTCACTTGAAAATGAAATTGATAATTTATAGAGGTGGAAGATGAAACTTGATGAAAGAGGATTGTTAATTGTAATATCTGGTCCTTCAGGTGTTGGTAAAGGAACTGTAAGAAGGGCTTTATTTGAGCGTCCTGGAATTAAATTAATGTATTCTGTATCAATGACTACAAGAAAAATGCGTCCTGGTGAGGTTGATGGTAAGGATTATTATTTTGTCTCAAAGGAGGAATTTCAAAAAAGAATTGATGAAGGAAAATTCCTTGAGCATGCTGAATTTGTAGGAAATTGCTACGGAACACCACTTGATAAGGTCAATGATATGCTTGATAAGGGTAATGAGGTTGTCCTTGAAATTGAGGTTAATGGTGCTGAGCAGGTTAAAGAGAAGATGCCTGATTGTGTAACAATATTTATTGTTCCACCTACAAAAGAGGCATTATATGATAGATTAAAATCTCGTGGTACTGAATCAGAAGAGGTTATTCAAGAAAGAATAAAGAAGGCTGATAGAGAATTTAAAAAAGCTAAGAATTATGATTATATAGTTGTAAACGACGAGGTTAATAATGCTGCAGATAGAATAATGGCAATTATTCGTGCTGAGCATGCGAAAACATCAAGAAGCATTTCAAAATATTATGAGCTTATTGGTGAAGATGAAAATAAATAATTTCACAAATAAAAAAAATGTGTTATAATACTTTTTGTATAAAATATTAAGGAGATATTTATGATTAAAGATAAAGAATATGATGGTATGCGTTATCCATCAATTGATGAATTATTAGGTAAAATAAATTCAAAATATCGTCTTGCATATGCTGCAGCTAAAAGAGCTAAAATAATGGAAGCTGAGGATGGTTATACTCCACTTGATGATCCTTTATGTGAAAAGCCTATTGGTATTGCATTAGAAGAAATATTAGAAGACGAAACTAAAATTACTTTTAAAGAAACAAAATAAGAAAAAAAGGTGGTTATTTAACCACCTTATTTTTCAATTTAATTAAATTATTTAGGTGTTATATGTCTATTATTGAAGAAAAATTAAAATTATTACCTTCATCGCCAGGCTCTTATCAAATGCTTGATAAAAATGGCACAATTATTTATGTTGGTAAAGCTAAAAATTTAAAAAATAGAGTAAGAAGCTATTTTCATGGCAAGCATAATTCTAAAACAAATATGCTTGTATCTGAAATAGCTGATTTTAAGTATGTCATAACATCTACTGAGCAAGAAGCATTTGTTTTAGAAATTAATTTAATTAAGCAATATGATCCCAAATATAATATTTTATTAAGAGATGATAAAACATATCCTTATATTGCATTAACAAATGAAAAATATCCAAGATTAATTGTAACAAGAAATAAAAGAAAAAAAGGATATGCAAGATATTTTGGTCCTTATCCAAATGTGCAATCTGCAAGAAGCACATGTGACCTATTAAATAGATTATATCCATTAAGAAAATGTAAAAATATTCCTGATAAAACATGCCTATATTATTCAATGAATATGTGTCTTGCACCATGTATAAATAAGGATGTTGATTATTCTAAATATAGAAGTGAAATTGCATCATTTTTAAATGGTAATTTTGATAATATTTTAAAAGAATTAAATAATAGAATGAGTGACTATTCTAATAATATGGAATTTGAAAAGGCCATTGAATATCGTAATTTAATTGAAGATATTAAAAAGACTACATTAAGACAAAAGATTGCGATAAATGATTTAACATCAAGAGATTATATTGCGATATATGAATCTGATGATGAGGTATCAATAAATATTATTATTACAAGATTAGGTAATATTGTTCAAAATCATGAAACCATATTAGATTTATATGGTGATTTAAATGAGGTTGTAATACCTTATTTAGAATCATTTTATGATCAAAATGATATTCCAAAGGAAATATGTATTGAAGGCATTGATGTATCAATGCTTAAGGAAATAATTGATACTAATTTTGTTGATTTTAAATTAGGTAAGAAAAAAGAATTATATGATATGGCATTATATAATGCTAAATTTAATTTAGAAAATAAAAGAAATATTTATCGTAATACAGTATTAAAAAAGATTGAAACTATTAAAAAGCTTGGTGAGCTTTTAAATATTAATACTCCTAATGTAATAGAAGCATTTGATAATTCAAATCTATATGGTGAATACCCTGTTTCAGGTATGGTGTGCTATGTAAATGGTAAAGCATGTCCTAAATTATTTAGAAAGTATCATATTAAAACTGTAGTGGGTGCCAATGATTTTGAATCAATGAAGGAAGTAGTAAGAAGAAGATATAAAAGATTAAAGGATGAAAATGGTACAATGCCTGATTTAATTGTCATGGATGGTGGTCAAATACAGGTTCATGCTTGTCTTGAGGTTTTAAAAGAAATTGATGTTAATATTCCTGTAATGGGTATTCAAAAGGATGATCATCATAAGGCAACTATTATATTTTATGATGAAAAATTAATTCCTTTATCAAAAAATGATCCTATATTTATATTATTATCTGATATATCACAAAGGGTTCATGATTATGCAATAAGCTTCTTTAGAAGTGAGAAGGGTAAAGGAATATTTTCTTCAATATTAGATGGTATAGATGGACTTGGTCCAAAAAGAAAAGAAGAATTATTAAAATATTTTGAAACTATTGAAAATATTAAAAATGCATCAATAGAAGATTTAATAGCTGCCAAAATGCCAAAAAATCTAGCAGGAGAAATATATAATCATTTTCATGAAAATTAATGACAAACGCTTTCAAAAATATTAAGTTAATTTTTCCTTGCAATATTTTTTTAGTGTGTTTATAATTTCAAATGGTTTGGAGGAAATATTATGCAGGATAGTTATTATAATCACATGTTAGAAACTTTGTTAAGAGAATTAAAAGAAATGATTACTGTTGATGATAAGGAAACAATGGAACAATATAAGACTATGCCTGTTCCAACTTGGGAAAACATCAAAGGCTTTATTGACCCATTAAATGAATATGTATTACCTAATAGTGGTAAGAAAAATGCTTTAATGGAATATTATTCTAAGAAGCTTTTCCCTTTATTAAAATCATATGAAATAAAAAAAGCAGGTTTATTTAAGAAACTTGTTTTCGTTAAAGTTGATGATTTTGATTTTAGACAAATAATTTTAAAATTAGAAGATTTAATGAATGCGTAGAAGAAAAAGTGTGATATGTTTATACATTTCACGCTTTTTTTATAATAAATTATAAATATGATTTTAAAAAAGTAAGATATTTGATATAAAAAAATATTGAATATTGCGTATAAAATGCTAAAATAGTAGCAAGGGTTTTAAGGTCTTTTTTGAACCTATTTAATTTATAATTAAAAAGAGACTAATTTATCTTTCAAATTAAAAATGATTTAAGGAGGCAATATGAAAGCATTTCTAATATTAGAAGATGGTACAATTTTCGAAGGTACAAGCATTGGTGTTGCAAAAGAAACAATTTCAGAAATCGTATTTAACACATCAATGATGGGTTATCTTGAAGTTTTAACTGATCCATCTTATGAGGGTCAAAGTGTATGTATGACTTATCCATTAATTGGTAACTATGGTGTTAACCATGAGGACCAAGAATCAGGTAAGGCATATGTAAAAGGATTTATTGTTAAGGAGCTTGCAAAATTTGCAAGTAATTATCGTAATGAGGGACTTTTAAATGATTTCCTTGTTAAAGAAGGTGTAACTGGTATTGAGGGTGTTGATACTAGAAAGCTTACAAAGATTTTAAGAAGCAAAGGTACAATGAATGGTATGATTACTACCAATTGTGACTTCAAATTAGATGAAATTTTGCCTCAAATTAAAGCATATAAAATTACTAACGCTGTTAAAAATGTAACTAACGATAATAAACAAATTTTACCTGGTGATGGTTATAAGGTTGCATTACTTGATTTAGGTGCAAAGGGTAATATCGAAAAGGTATTAAATAACCTTGGCTGTCAAGTAACTGTTTATCCTGCGTTCACATCTGCAGAAGAAATTTTATCTGAAAATCCAGATGGTATTATGATTTCTAATGGTCCTGGTGATCCAAAGGAATTAACTACTGTAATTAAAGAAGTTAAGAAATTATTTGATTCAAATGTTCCTATGTTTGCAATATGCTTAGGACATCAATTATTAGCTTTAGCAACTGGTGCTGATTGTAAAAAATTAAAATATGGTCATCATGGTGGAAATCACCCTGTTAGAGATGTTGAAACAAAGCGTGTTTATATTACTTCTCAAAATCATAATTATTATGTTGATGAAGCAACACTTGATCCAAAGGTTGCAAAGCCATTATTTGTAAATGTTAATGATAATACAAATGAAGGCTTAAGATATATTGGAAAGAATGTATTTACAGTTCAATTCCATCCTGAGGCATGTCCAGGCCCAACTACATCAAGCTATTTATTTGATGATTTCATTAAGATGATGGGAGGAAAGAAAAATGCCTAAAAGAAAAGATATTAAAAAAGTATTAGTTATTGGCTCAGGTCCTATCATTATTGGACAAGCAGCTGAATTCGATTATGCTGGTACACAAGCTTGTAGAGCTTTAAAAGAAGAAGGAATGGAAGTTGTATTAATCAACTCTAACCCTGCCACAATCATGACAGATAAGGATATTGCTGATAGAGTATATATCGAACCCTTAACTGTTGATGTTTTAGAACAATTAATTGAAAAAGAAAAACCAGATTCAATTCTACCTACACTTGGTGGACAAGCTGGTTTAAACCTTGCGATGGAATTATGGGATCGTAAATTCCTTGAAAGCCATCCATATACAAAAATTATTGGTACAACACCTTTAACTATTAAAAAGGCAGAAGATAGACAAGCATTTAAGGATACAATGCTTAAAATTGGTGAGCCTATTGCTGAATCTTTAGTTGTTGAAGATTTACAAACTGGTGTTGATTTTGCAAATAAGATTGGCTACCCTGTAGTATTACGTCCTGCATACACTTTAGGTGGTTCAGGTGGTGGTATTGCATCTAATGAAGCCGAATTAAGAGAAATCCTTGAAAATGGTCTTCGTTTATCAAGAGTAGGCGAAGTTTTAGTTGAAAGATGTATTTCTGGTTGGAAAGAAATCGAATATGAAGTAATGAGAGATGCAAATGGTACATGTATTTGTGTATGTAACATGGAAAATATTGACCCAGTTGGTGTTCATACTGGTGACTCAATCGTTGTTGCACCTACACAAACATTATCTGATAAGGATCACCAAATGCTTCGTTCATCAGCAATTAAAATTATTGATGAGCTTCAAGTTACAGGTGGATGTAACGTTCAATTCGCATTAAATCCAAATTCAAGCGAATATTGTGTTATCGAGGTTAACCCACGTGTATCTCGTTCTTCAGCATTAGCATCTAAAGCAACAGGCTTCCCTATTGCTAAGGTTACTGCAAAAATCGCTCTTGGATTCAATCTAGATGAAATTCCTAACGCAATTACAAAGAAGACTTTTGCATCATTCGAACCTACAATTGACTATGTAGTATTAAAGATGCCTCGTCTTCCATTTGATAAATTTATTTCTGCAAAGAGAACATTAACAACTCAAATGAAGGCAACAGGAGAGGTTATGAGTATCTGCACTAACTTCGAAGGTGCACTTATGAAGGCTATCCGTTCATTAGAACAACATGTTGATTCATTAATGAGCTTTGATTATTCTAATTTATCATTAGATGAATTAATGAAAGAACTTGAAATCGTTGATGATAGAAGATTATGGAGAATTGCTGAAGCTCTTCGTCGTAGAGTTGATTATGATACTATTTTCAATATCACAAAGATTGATACTTGGTTCATTTCAAAAATTGATAGTCTTGTATCACTTGAAAAGAGATTAAAGGAAGAACCATTAACTGTTGAGCTTTTAAAAGAAGCTAAGAGAATGGAATTCCCTGATAATGTTATTGCACAAATGAAGCATATGACTTCAAAAGAAGTTAGAGAAATGAGACTTCAAAATAACATTACTGCAAGATTTAAGATGGTTGATACATGTGCAGGTGAATTTGAAGCACATACTCCATATTATTATTCAACTTATGATGGAGAAGATGAAGTTGTTAGAACTCCACGTAAGAAGGTATTAATTTTAGGCTCAGGTCCAATTAGAATTGGTCAAGGTATCGAATTTGATTTCTGTTCAGTTCATGCTTCTTGGGCTTTTGCAAAAGAAGGATTTGAAACAATTATTATTAATAATAACCCTGAAACTGTTTCAACAGATTTCGATATTTCAGATAAATTATATTTTGAACCATTAACTAATGAAGATGTTGAAAATATCGTTGATCTTGAAAAACCAGATGGAGCTGTAGTTCAATTTGGTGGTCAAACAGCTATTAAATTAACACAACATTTAATGGAAATAGGCGTACCTATCTTAGGTACATCTGCAAAGGATGTTGATGCTGCTGAGGATAGAAAGATTTTCGATAAGATCTTAGAGGATTGTAATATTCCAAGAGCTAAAGGTGAAACAGTATTTACAACTGAAGAGGCTTTAGCTGCAGCACATAGATTAGGATACCCTGTACTTGTTCGTCCATCATACGTTCTTGGTGGACAAGGTATGAGAATTGCAATTAATGACCAAGATATTCAAACATATATTGGTATTATTAACCAAATTGCTCAAGAGCACCCAATCCTTGTTGATAAATATTTAAAGGGTAAAGAGGTTGAGGTTGATGCAGTTTGTGATGGCACTGATATTTTAATCCCTGGTATCATGGAATTAATCGAAAGAACTGGTATTCACTCAGGTGACTCAATTTCAGTTTATCCAGCAAGATCAGTATCAGCTAATGCAAAGAAAACAATTGTTAAATATACACAATTATTAGCTCAAGCATTACATGTTAAAGGTATGATTAATATCCAATTCATCGTAATTGATGATGATGTATATATCATTGAGGTTAACCCACGTTCTTCAAGAACTGTACCATATATTTCAAAGGTAACTGGTATTCCAATTGTTCAGCTTGCAACAAAGGTTATTTTAGGCCATACAATTAAAGAACTTGGCTATGAACCTGGTGTTCAAAAGGAAGCAAATTATTATGCAATTAAGATGCCTGTATTCTCATTTGAAAAGATTAGAGGTGCAGATATCAATTTAGGACCTGAAATGAAATCTACAGGTGAATGCTTAGGTATTTCACAAGATTTCAATGAGGCTTTATATAAAGCATTCTTAGGCTCAGGCGTAAGATTACCTAAATATAAGAATATGATTATCACAGTATGTGATGAGGATAAGCCTGAAATCTTACCTATCGCAAAGAGATTTGAAGCATTAGGCTATATCATTTATTCTACAAGCAAGACTTATAAATATTTAACTGAGAATGGTGTACATGCTCAATATATTAATAAGATTGCAGAGGGTGGAAGAACTGTTATTGATTTAATTTTAGAGCATCATATTGACCTTGTAATTGATACTCCTTCAAAAGGACAAATTCATTCTAAGGATGGTTTCTTAATTAGAAGAAACGCAATTGAAACAGGTGTTACAGTATTAACTGCAGTTGATACAGCTCAAGCATTAGTATCTTCACTTGAAAATAGAGAAGATGAAAAGAAAATTAAGCTTGTTGATATCGCAAGATTATAATTTATTAAGTCGACAATTATTTTGTCGGCTTTTTAATTTTTATATTCTTTATTATATTTTTTATTTGTTGTATAATATATTAAAGTATATTCGATTAAAATAAAATAGGGGCGTAATAATATGGATAATATTTTATTTATTACTAATAGAAAAAATTCATATAAAAATCTAGTTTCTTATTTAGAAGAATCATATTCTATTGATTTTTCTCATGATAATAATTATAAAACTGCCTTATTATTTAAAGATTATGATTTAGTAATTATTGATTCACAGGATGATTTAAAAATATTAAAAGAAATTAAAAGTGGTGAAATAGATAATTATTATAAATATATTCCAGTATTTATTATTGGAAAAGATAAAAAGAAGAAAGAATTATATTTTGATAAAGGAGCTCATGATTATATTTCTTTACCTTTATCTAATGAAAAATTTGCTTCATTTATTTATAATGCGATAGATCAATCAAAATATCCAAGAGCCTTAAAATATTCACATCTCTATGATGAATTAACAGGTATTTTCACAGAAGATACATTTGTTAAGGAAGCAGAAGCTTTATTATCACATCATAATGGAAAGGATCATTATTATTTAATAAGATTTGATATTAAAAAATATACACTATTATTATATTTATTTGGTGAAAGAAGAGCCCAAATTATATTAAAAAATATTGGAAAATTATTAATTGAATTATCTAATAAATATGAAATGATTTATGGAAGATTAAATAAAGATCGCTTTGCAGTATTATTAAATGGTGGTAAAGGTAAGCTTGATTCCTTCGCAAAGGAATTAAGAAAATCTGTAAAAGATTTAAATAAGAGCTATTATGATATAGAATTAACACTTGGTGTATTTGAAATTAAAAATTATAATGTTTCAATTACAGAAATGTTATCTTATGCAACAGTTGCTGCAAAAGAGGTTAAAGGCTCTTTAACAACATTATATAAAATATATGATGATAGTATCACAGAGCGTTTAGCTGTTGAGCAGCAATATTCTTTACAATTTTCTGAAGCATTAAAGAATAAAGAATTTACAATATTCCTTCAGCCTAAATTTGATATTATAAATAATAAAATGATAGGTGCAGAATCATTAGTAAGATGGATTAGGGATGGTAGAATATTACCTCCTAATACATTTATTCCTATTTTTGAAAAGAATGGTTTAATTGCTGAGCTTGATAGAGAGGTTTGGGATCAAACAGCTAAATATATTAAGCAAAGAAAATTAAAAGGATTACCATTATTTCCTATTTCAGTAAATGTATCAAGATATTTCTTAACTGATGAGAATTTTATTGATGATATTATTAATATTACAAAGAAATATGATATATCACCATCATTATTTGAATTAGAATTAACTGAATCATTATTTTCTAATGTTCAATTAATTAAAGCTGTTACAACTAAATTAAGAAATTATGGCTTTAAAATATTAATGGATGATTTTGGTTCAGGCTATTCATCTTTAAATATTTTAAAGGATGTTGAATTTGATGTGTTAAAAATTGATTTAAAATTCTTCCAAGCAGAAGATAAAAAGAGTCAAAATATAATTAAAAGTGTCCTAGATATTGCACATTCAATGGATATACCTGCGATAGCTGAGGGCGTAGAGACACGTCATTATATTGAATTATTACGTTCTTATGGCTGTAACTATGTACAAGGTTATTATTATTCAAAGCCATTACCTTTAAAGGAATTTAATAAATTTGCAAGGAAAAATTTACCTAAGGAAGGTGAATCATTAAAGAGAATGATTAACCTTCATAGGCTTGATGTTGCCTTAGCAAAATATAATTATATTAATAAAAACTTTAAAGAATTTGATAAGAATGCTTTACAAGAATTATTAGATGTCTATAGAGATGAATTAAATGTTCAAAATGTTTTTATCTTTATCTTCACACCTAATGGCGAGAAGACAAAATGTTATTTTGAAAGTAAAGAAAAGCCTGAATATTCAATTAAAGGCAAGGTTTATGATTCACGTGATTTAGCCCAAGAAAAATTTAAAAATTTCTTTGATGAAGATAATTTAACAACCAAAATGACACATTGGGAGGATGCCCCAATATTTAAATCAGTATTATTTTATGCAGTAAGCCACAAGGATTCAATTCATGGTACAATTGGATTTGCAGATGCTAATATTGAAAATAGAGAATGGACTAAAGAAGAAAGATTAGCTTTAACTAAGCTTGCTGAAGCTTTATATTATATTGTATATAAGACAAGAACTGAGAATTTTGAAAAGGAATTATTAGCTAAACAAAAATTTTTAAATAATACTATTTCAAAATTAGAAGAAAAGGATGAATTACAAGAAGAAATTAAATCTTTATTAATTTTAACTGAAAAGAAACGTGATATAAGATTAATGAAATATAATTTATCAACTAATTCAGGCTATTTATATGGTATGAATAAAGCTAAAACAAAGCTTGTTCAAATTAATTCAAATAATATGCTTGGTCAGTTAGAAGAATTTTTCTCTAATGATGAAAATACATCTAAATTCTCAAAAGAATTATTTATTAAACAAGTA
>JAILBI010000064.1 GCA_024681175.1 Acholeplasmatales bacterium | reverse complement strand
ATTATATATTTTTTAAAATTTGTATTTAGTATTTTTTTATATATAATCTTAGATATATTATTTTTATGAATGATTTTATAGATTTAAATAATATATAAATAAATTATTAAGCATAAAATCATTAATAAAAATAATATCCCTAAGCTTATATATAAAACAATCATAAATGCTCCTTTTAAAAAATATGGCAGGTTTTAATCTGCCATATTCTTCTTATAAATTTGTAATAAGCCATCAATTGTTAAATTAGCTTCAGTTTGAATTTTATTATGACATAAAGGAATAATAACCTTAGATAAACCACCTGTTGCGATAACAGTGACATCTTTATTACCAATTTCTTCTTTAATTCTTTCAATCATGCCATCTACTTCACATGCTGAACCAAACATAACACCTGATTGCATACAAGAAATAGTATTAGTTGAAATAACCTTCTTTGGATATTGCATTTCAATGCTTGGTAATAATGCTGCATTATTGACTAGGGCTTTCATGCTTATGGATACGCCTGGTGCAATAGAGCATCCAAAGAATATATTATTTTTAACATAAATATATTTTGTTGCTGTACCAAGATCAATGATGATTGCTTCATTTGTATACATCATTGCTCCCATACAGTCGCAAATAATATCAGCTCCTACTGTTTTAGGATCATCTACCTTTAGCTGTATACCTGTTTTTATGCCTTGTCCTAAAACCTTAGAATCTATATTATAATAATCTGAAAATAATTTTTTTAATGCTGATGTAACAATTGGTACAACAGATGAAATAATAACATCATCAAAATCATACATATCAAACATTGATTTTAATAAAATATAATATTCATCAGATGTTTTATCCTTTAAGGTTTTAAAACGAAATGTTTTTTTAACCTTATTTAAATCTGAAAAACCAAAAACAATATTTGTATTTCCTACATCAACTAATAAAATCATTTCATCACCTTTTATTTTGCTTCTACTGTTTCAACTGTTGCTTCATTTTCATTTGCTTCAATTTCTTCTTCATCAGCTAAATCAACATCAAGATCAGCTAAATCATCCTTGAAGAAATCAAATTTTTCAAATTCAGCTGCAAAGCCCATATCATATTGCTTTGTTAATACTTTAATTAAATATAATACAGCTGGAGTTAATAAGAATGAAACTAAGAATTCAATTAAGAAGTTAGTTGTTAATACTGCAGTTAATGCTGCACCTACATTACCATATAATGGAGCATAGAATGTTCCTGCAAATGTAATGAAGATACCAGTATTAATTAATGGAATAAATAATGTTGATGCAAATACACCTACTACAAAGAAGATATTTGCTTTAACATTATTCTTTAATGCATATTTAATGCCTAATGAGCTATATGCAAAAATCTTGAAAATCCAACCAGAAATTAATCCTGCTAGACCAGTCTTTAATGTACATACAATAAATGTAAATAATACTGCGAAGAATTTAGAAGCTCCACTTCCAAGTCCCCATTTAGAAACTACTGAGAATTCTGGATTCCAGAAGAATGTAATAGTTGATGGTGCTACAAAAGCAACAACACCCATTGCGATTCCAAGAATCATACCTGTTAAAGGTCCATAAAGGATTGCACCTACTGCAATTGGAATAAGTGCTAAAGTAATGTTTAGGGTACCAATTGTCACATAATTAGACAAAAACTGTAGTCCCACTACAAGAGCTAGTAGGATTGCTATTCCTACCAATTTTTTAATCTTTAAGCTATTTTTCATATTAATATTTCCTTTCTTTTTAGGCCACGTTGGGTCCCATAAGCAAAAATATTATAAATCGTTATTTATGATAATTCAATATATTTAAGTTAATTACTTTTTTACTAAAACATTTTCAAAAGTAATAATTTCTTCACCATCTATAAAAAATATTAAATTATCTTTATATATCATAGATATATTATTTGAATATTTTTTATCATTATGATTAACATTAAATATAAATGTTCTTCTTTCATCTATATCCATCTCAGGTCTATATCCATTTGCAATCAAAGGTATAGTTCCTTCCATTCTAACATCTAAATATAATTTATTATCTTTAATATAAATACTATTAATATCTAAATCATTTAAATCATAATTTTCAAAAAAGAATTTACAAGTCATATATACTCCTATTTTTCTAAATAATCATTATCTATAATTTTATTATTTACATCAATAAAATATTTCTTTAAAGGATTATTTAATTCATATAATCCTTCTACAAAAAATTTAGATACCATTACAGCTCCATCTATATTTAAATGAGAATGATCTATTCTTCCATCAGGATAATTTGAATAAAGGCCAGAACCAAATATTAAATGATATCTACTAGATTTTTCTTCACCAAGCTCATTATATAGATTAAATGTTTTAGTAAATAAATCAACACATGGATAATTATATTTATTTGCAAAATCAATCATTGCTTTAGGATAATCTCCATGAGAATTAATACATTTATTATTTTCAAATTGATGACGTATTACAGGTGTTGCAAAAATAATATGACCTTTCTTTTGCTCAATTGATCTTGCAAAATATAATAAATTATCTTGATATTCACCAAATGGATCTGTATATCTTGATAAATCATTTATTTTTTCATCATTATGACCAAAGCTAACTATTAAATAATCATATTTTTCCATTTCATCAATTATTTTATCTAGTCTTCCTTCTTCAATAAATGATTTAGTAGATCTTCCATTTTCAGCATAATCCTTTATTATTACATTTTTATCCTTTAAGAATAGTTTTAATGCTTGACCCCAACCAAATTGTGGAAATGTATTATAATCATTTTCCTTCATTATGGAATCACCAGCCATAAATATAGTCATAAATACTCCTTTAAAGACAAAAAGAACGGGATTAAATCCCGTTGATTTTTATCTGAATTTCTTTCTAGCTTCTTGTTTCTTTTGCTTACGAACATCGCTAGGTTTTAGATAATATTGACGCTTCTTCGCCTCTTGGAGGTTTCCAGATCTAGAGACATCGCGTTTGAATCTGCGAAGTGCATCTTCGAGATTTTCATTATCATGAACAATAATCTTTGGCATTTACTAAGCCCCCCTTCGTGGACGAATTCCTAGATAATTTTATCAAAAGTATATTTTTTTGTAAAGAGAAATTTATTCTTTTTGAAAAAAATTTTTATTAATGATAAAAAGAAGGAAAAGGTGCCTAATTTTAGGCACCTAATTTTCATATATTACTTCTTTTCTTCAGTTGGCTTTAAATAATATTTTGTAATAGGCTTTAAATTGTCATCAAGTTCATATACAAGTGGATTTCCTGTAGGAATTTCAACTGAAACAATTTCATTTGCATCTAATCCTTCAAGTTCCATAACTAAAGCTCTTAATGAATTACCATGAGCAACGATTAATACCTTTTTACCAGATTTAATTGCAGGTGCAATTTCTTTATCAAAATAAGGCTTAACACGCTTTGCAGTATCAACTAAGCATTCAGTTAAAGGACAATCTTCAATTGTCATTTCACCTTTCTTAATTAATTCTTGATATTTTGGATCATTACCAGGCCATCTAGGGTCATTCTTTTCTAATACTAGTGGTGGAACTGTTGCAGATCTTCTCCAAACATGAACTTGTTCCTTGCCCCACTTTTCAGCAGATTCTGCTTTATTTAATCCTTGAAGTGCGCCATAATGTCTTTCATTTAAACGCCAAGAATAATGCTTTTCAATATCTGATTCACCAAGACGAGCTAAAATGTGATCCATTGTATGATTTGCTCTTTTTAATACAGATGAGAAGGCAAGATCAAATGAATAACCACCCTTCTTTAATGCATCACCAGCTTCATCAGCTTCCTTTTCACCATTTGGTGATAATTCTACATCTGTCCAACCAGTAAATTTATTTTCTAAATTCCACATAGATTGACCATGTCTTACTAATACTAATTTAATCATAAATAATCTCCTTAAATATTTTGTATTTTTAATACCACAAATATTATACAATATTTTATCTTAAAATAAAGTTATTTCTTAACTATATTATTAACTTAAATAAACTTATCTGTAGCATATGTTCCTACAAGGTTAAAATATTATATGAGATAAAGTTAGCATTTAAAAAGCATTAAACGTGTAGATAGGTTTTTGTGTTTCTTCATATGTAAATGATAAATTCTTAACCTCTATCATGATAACCTCAAAAAAAACATTATTAAATGTTAAAAAAGCCTTAATAAAGATATTAAGGCGTTTTATTTTAGTCCAAAAAGAACTCTAATATATTTAATTTTTGAAATTAAAAATGATAATCCATAAGTTAATATATAGCTTAATATAATGCTTAATAAAATATTAATACCAACATTTAAGCCAGCTTTGTAAAACATATATTGTAATAAAACAACTATAGGAAAATGTATTATATAAAATACATAAGATATTTTAGATGATTCT
>JAILBI010000036.1 GCA_024681175.1 Acholeplasmatales bacterium | reverse complement strand
GTATTACTATAGCTTTATTTGTTACAGTTATTTTATTTAATGTTGGAGTATTTAAATTATATGGCATGTCGTTATAAAGTAGAAATATCTTATGATGGAACATTATTTTATGGTCTTGAAAAGCAAATAGAAAAAAGAACTATTGAGGGCGAAATAGAAAAATCATTTTATCAATTATTAAAGCATAATGTTAAAATTGTATCATCTGGCAGAACTGATAGATTTGTTCATGCCTATGGTCAAGTATTTCATGTTGATTTGGAAGAAAATATTCCACCTTCAGGCTTAAAAAGAGGCTTAAATTCAGTTTTACCTGATGATATATATGTTTTATCATGTGAAATAGTAGATGATAATTTTCATGCAAGATTTAGTGTAAAAAATAAAGAATATCATTATTTAATTAATACAGGTGATTATGATCCTTTAAAAAGAAATTATATGATATTTCAAAAGAATTTAGATATTCCTTTAATGAAGAAAGCTTTAAAATTATTTGAAGGAACACATGATTTTAAAGCTTATGCATCTAATCAAATAGATAAAAGAAAGCCTACTATAAGAACTATATATTATACAGATTTAAAATATGAAGATAATTTAATTAAGATAATATTTAATGGTGATGGCTTTTTAAAATATCAGGTTAGAAGAATGGTTGCTTTATTAATTGATATAGCCTTACATAAGGAAGATATATCAAGAATTAATGAGGTATTTAAATTAAATGATCCTAAGGTAATTCATAAGAGCGCTAAAGGATGTGGCTTATATTTATATAAAGTAAATTATTAAAATCCAGGAGACTGGATTTTTAATTTTATTTTTTATTATATATGTAATATAATAATAACAAGAAGTTTTGGAGGAAGTATGAAAAATTTTATTACCTTTGAGGGTGGAGAATGTAGTGGTAAGACTACAGTTATAAATTATATAAAGGAAGAATTTGATAAAAGAGGTATAAAATATATTACTACAAGAGAGCCAGGAGGAATTAAAATATCTGAAAAAATAAGAGATATTTTATTAGATAAGGAAAACACTTCAATGACTGGTGAGACTGAAGCATTATTATATGCTGCATCAAGAATTCAGCATTTAAAGGAAAAGGTATTACCTGCGTTAGAAAAAGGATATGTAGTAATTTGTGATAGATTTTTAGATTCATCTTTAGTATATCAAGGCTATGCAAGAGGATTAGGTATAGATAATGTTTTATGTGCAAATTTATTTGCTCAAAAATATTTACCTGATTTAACATTATATCTTGATTCAAGACCTGAAATAGCTTTAAAAAGATTAAATAATAAGGATAGAGAAGGAAAAAAGGATCGTCTTGATAGTGAAGGATTATTATTCCATCAAAAGGTATATGATGGATATCATGAAATATTAAAGATGTATCCTGATAGAATAAAATTAATTGATTCTGAAAGAAATATTGAAGAAGTAAAGAAAGATTGTTTAAAAGAAATTCTAAAATATTTAGGAGAATAGGATGAATAAAAAGGATGTAGAAGATATTATATCTTCAAGAGAGAATATTACATCTATGTTAATAAATGCTTACAATAATGATAAATTATCTCATTGTTATCTTTTTTATGGTAATAATGGCTCTGGTATGGAAGAGATGGCTTACGCACTAGCTTTAATCATTAGATGTAAGGGTAAAATTGATTTTGATTCTAATGAGGCTACAAGCTTATTTGATGGTAATACATTAAATTTTACTTATCTTTCAAAAAAGGATGGTAAAACTGGTGTTGCAAAAGAACAAATAACAATGCTTATTGAAGAATTTTCTAAAACATCTTTAGAACAAGGCACAAGAATATTTGTTATAGATGGTATAGATACTGTATCTATTAATGGTCAAAATTCATTATTAAAATTCATTGAAGAGCCTAATAATAATGAAAAAATAGTAGGTATTTTAATAGCAAATGATATTACTAATGTTATTCCTACTATTAGATCTAGAGCTGTATGTGTACCTTTTGTTCAGCCTAAAAAGATGGATATGATTAATAATTTAGTATCATCTGGTGTAGATAGATCAGATGCAGTATTATTACAAAGCTTATCAGATGATAGAAATTATTTAATAGAATATTCTAAAAGTGGTAGCTTTATTGAGGATAAGGATTTTTTTAAGGAATTTGTTAATTTATCATCTCAAAAGGAAGCAGTGTTATTTTATTATAAAAAGAAAGACTTTTTTAATGATAAGGATAGATTTAAAATATTCATTAATTTCTTGGCTGTTTTCTTAGAAGAATGTCTATTTTATAAGGATGATGATAGTTTGATTTTAAGCGCTTTTTGTGATAACATAAAAAGGTATAAAATGAAATATAATGATTCATTATCTAAGCGTTTAATGTATGTGTTAGATTCATTTGAAAAATTAAGGTTTAATGTAATACCTAAGAATATATTTCATGATTTATTAATAAAACTTATATAGAGGTTTTAATGAGAGCAATTAAAGTAATATTTAAACCACTTGGAAAAAGATATTTTTTCGGAGTAGGTAATTTTGATTTACATGATAATGACAAGGTAGTTGTAAATACTATTAGGGGTATTGAGCTTGGTACATGTTATGGAGATCCATTTGAACTTAATATGAAAGATCTTACTTCTGAATTAAAAGATATATTAAGAATAGCTTCAGATAATGATATTGAAGCATATAATAATAATCATTTAGAAGAAAAAGAAGTATTATCTACTGTTAAATCTTTAGTTAAAAGACACAATCTTGATATGAAAATATTAGAGACTGAATATACACTTGATAAGAAAAAATTAATCATTAATTTTGAAAGTGAATCAAGAGTAGATTTTAGAGATTTAGTTAGGGATTTAGCTGAAATATATCGTACTAGAATTGAATTAAGACAGGTAGGCTCAAGGGATGGAGCTAAGGTCTTTGGTGGTATTGGACCTTGTGGCTTAATTACATGCTGTAAGACATTTTTAGTTGAATTTGCAAATGTTTCAATGAAGATGGCTAAGAATCAGAATTTATCATTAAATCCTGAAAAAATATCAGGTAATTGTGGTAAATTATTATGCTGTATCAATTATGAAAATGATTATTATACTGAATTAAGACAAAATGCACCTGATGTTGGTAAAATAGTTATGACTAAGGAAGGCAAAGCTAAAGTCTTAACATGTGATGTTTTAAATAGAAAAATAAAAGTAAAATATATTGATAAGGCCCATGATGAGCAAACATTTGGATATCTTACTTTTGATGATTGTACATATGATGTAGGTGATAACGTTGAAGAAGGTTAATGAGCTTTTAGGAAGACCGTTAATTAAAATATATCAGGATCCTGAATTATTCTCATTTTCACTTGATTCAATGCTTCTTGCGGATTTCGCATTTGTTGGAAGAAGAACAAAAAATGTATGTGATTTATGTACAGGAAATGCACCTATACCTTTATATTTATCATTAAGATTTGATGGTAAAATATATGGTGTAGAG
>JAILBI010000290.1 GCA_024681175.1 Acholeplasmatales bacterium | reverse complement strand
CATCTTATATTGGTGATAGGGATATTGATATATTAGTTGCAAAAAATAGTAATATTCAATCTATTTATTATAAATCATCAAATATTAAGCTAAATAATAAACCTGATTATATAATTGTTGATTTTAAAAATTTGTTAGATATAAAGGAGAAATAATATGAAAAAAATAACAAATGATATTTATTATGTAGGAGTTAATGATCATAAAACTGATCTATTTGAATCTCAATTCCCACTAGAAAATGGTATGGCGTATAATAGCTATTTAATTTTAGATGAAAAAATAGTTATTATGGATTCAGTAGATGAAGGTTTTGAAGATGGTTGGTTCCACAAAATAGATGAAGTAGTAAAGAATAGGAAGCCTGATTATTTAGTAGTTTCACATATGGAACCAGATCATTCATCATCAATCGGTAAATTCTTAGCTAAATATCCTGATACAACATTAGTATTAACAGCTAAGGCATCACAAATGATGAAACAATTCTTTAGAGATTTAAAATTTAAAGAATTAATTGTTAAAGAAAATGATACATTAAATTTAGGTACACATATTTTAAAATTTATTATGGCCCCTATGATTCACTGGCCAGAAGTAATGTTTACATATGATCAATTTGATAAAGTATTATTCAGTGCTGATGCGTTTGGTAAGTTTGGTGCTTTAGATTATGAAGATCCAGAAGGATGGGCTTGTGAAGCTAGAAGATATTATTTCGGTATAGTTGGTAAATATGGTGCTCAAGTTCAAGCAGTTATGGCTAAATTAACTAACTTAACTATTAATACTATTTGTGCACTTCATGGACCAATTTTAGATTCTAATTTAGATTATTATTTAAATATATATAATACTTGGAGTAAATATGAGCCTGAAGATAAGGGTGTATTTATCGCTTCAGCGTCAATTTATGGTAATACATATAAAGCATGTGAGAAATTAAAAGAATTATTAGAAAAAGAAGGAATTAAAGTTTCTTTAGCTGATTTATCAAGAGAAGATATATTTGAATGTTATGAAGATGCATTTAGATACGATAGATTAGTTTTAGCAGCGTCTACATATAATGGAACAATATTCCCTATTATGAATACATTCATTGAAGGATTATTAGAAAGAAATTATCAAAATAGAAAGATTGCCTTAATAGAAAATGGAAGCTGGGCTCCAATGGCTGCGAAGGTAATGAAAGATAAATTTGAAAAATCAAAGAATATTGAATTTGTAGAGCCATTTGTTAAAATTACATCTACATTAGACGATAATTCATTAAAGCAATTAGAAGAATTAGCTAAAAATTTAAAATAATAAAGAATAAAACAAGCCAAAATTTTTGACTTGTTTTATTTTTTTAAAAATTATTCTTGCAATTTATTTTAGATTTGATATAATAACAATGCACGTTAAAAATGCCGCAGTAGTACAACGGTTAGTACCTATGCTTGCCATGCATATGATGACGGTTCGATTCCGTTCTGTGGCTCCAATAAATAATAACAGCTTTGATATGAATAATGTCAAAGCTTTTTTATTGCTTAAAAATAAATAGCTGTGACATTGTAATGTCCTAATTGATTGACACTGTGACATTGTAATGATACAATATAATTGGAATAGGGTGATAACATGGATAATAAGATAACTTTATATCATGGTTCAATTAATATTGTAGATAATCCAGAATATGGTAAAGGTAAGCCATATAATGATTATGGGCTTGGTTTTTATTTGACCGAAGATTTAGAACTTGCAAAAGAATGGGCTGTTGATCAATTCGCTGATGGCTACGCAAATCAATATGAATTAGATTTAAGTGATTTAAAGATTATGAATTTATCTAAAGATTATAATGTCTTAAATTGGATTGCCATATTATTAAAGAATCGTAATTTCAGTATAAAAAATGATGTTGCTAGATTAGGTAAAGATTATTTACTAAATAATTATTTACCAAAATATAAAGAATATGATGTAATTGTTGGATATAGGGCAGATGACTCGTATTTTTCTTACGCAGAAGGTTTTTTAAACAATACTATTTCTTTGAATAAATTAAAAGAGGCATTAAGAATAGGTAATTTAGGTGAACAAATTGTTTTAAAATCTAAAAAGGCATTTAATCAATTAAAATATATTAATAATTTTGAAGCCAAAAAAGAAATATATTATCCATTAAGATTAGAAAGAAATACTAAAGCAAAGGATGAATATGAAAAGACTAGAAGAAAAGAAATAAAACCTGATGATATATTTTTAACTGATATTATGAGAGGAGTTTTGGTCGATGATTCACGCTTATAATGATTTTTATTTACCAATAATTCAAAATAAAATGGCAGAAATATTTGAATTAGCTTTAGTATACGAAAAATTAGATTATGATAAATTTGTGGATATGTTTTTAAATTCATATATATCTAAAGCTTTTGAAGCTAATAATATGAAATATACATTAGGTAAATCATCCGTTGAATTGTTTGCATTAATACTAAATGAAGATCCAAAAGAATATAATGTATCATCAGTAGCTACACCTGAATATTGGTGTGGATATGTACTTGCATATATAGCTTGGTATTTTAATGTTTCTTACAAATATATTTTTGAAAAAGTAACATTTAAAGAATTATTAATGAATTATTTTCCATATCATGAAATGGATATAATGCATATGGTTGATTATTATGAAAAAAGATTAAATATTCCATCTAAATTAAAATTGATGAGAGAAAAAAGAGGATTGAGTCAAGCTCAATTAGCTTTAAACGCTGATGTTCCTCTAAGAACTATAAAATCATATGAACAAAAAACAGTTGATATTGGTAAAGCTCAAATAGAAACAATATATAAACTAGCTCAAGAATTGTGTTGTAAAATGGAAGATTTAATCTAAAAAGAAAAGGCCTTTCAAGGCCTTATTTTTGTTCTTCAGCTTTTCCTTTATAAATGAAATATCTTTTTCCTGCTTTTACAACATTAACTTCTTCAACATTCTTATCTAAAGTTAATATCATACCAGGTCTTTTATATTCTATGCCTTCAACAGTAGAAGCAACCTCAGTTTCTTCAATCGCAACAACATAATATGCTTTCTCATCTGGTCCAATAATAACACTATAAGTTTTAACTTCATGATTACCAAAAACTGTTAGCTTATCATTTTCAATAGCGCCATAATATGTTTTTGATAACATTTCATCCTTAGTGTAATTTGTATATTCTAGATGAGCTTTCTTATATGAAGATTCAATTTTACCTTCTAAAATAGAATCATTTACAGATTGTTTTGTTTTATTCCAAGCTCTTGAGAATATATTTGGTTTCTTTTCTTCCTTTTTTTCACTTTCAGTTTCTTTAACTTCAGCGTCAATTACTTTTTCATCATCTTTGTTCATCTTAAATTCCTCCTAAATTAATTATATATATTTTATTAAAATTTGTTAATTATATTTTTGCTTTGACAAGCTCTAAAGATGAATTTATATGCTTGTCGATACTATCATATGAATTATCCCTATTTTTATCATAATCCACCATAAAATATGAAGGATTCTTATTTTCAATAAATTCTTCAAATTTATAAAAATTATTTAATTCTATATCAGATATATCTTTTCCCCCTTTATATAAATACAATCTTTTAGATTTA
>JAILBI010000259.1 GCA_024681175.1 Acholeplasmatales bacterium | reverse complement strand
CTTTCTTGATATTAATTCAGTTCCTTTAAAAATATCATATGTTAAATTGAAATTAAGATATTCAAATTCTTTATTTCTTAAATATGAAATATCATATTCATCATATTTATCTTCTTTAACATCTAATAAATTATTATCAGAGCTATTATCTATCATATAGCTCTTTTTTAAACCAAATAAATCTAATGCACCTGAAAATATTAAAGCTTCAAGCTCAGACTTTGATGGCTTAATTCTTTTAATAAAATCATAATAATCTTTAAAATAGCCATTTTTATTTCTTTCTTCTATAATCTTTTTAGCCTGCATAGGCCCAATAGATTTTATTGAAGTAAGTGGCATAAATAACATATTTTTATCATATTCAAAATTAGCTGTAGATATATTAACATTAGGCTTTAAAGTCTCAAGCCCATGGCTTTTTGCATAATTAATATATCTTTTTAAATCCTTTGCACTACCTAAGGCATTATTCATCATTATAGACATAAATACATTATAATAATGTACCTTTAAATATGCCATTATGTAGGCAATCATTGTGTAGCCTACAGAATGGGCTTTATTAAAGCCATAATCTGCAAATTCATATATTAAATCATATATTTTTTTAGATAGATTTTTATCATAACCATTATTATATGATTTAGATATAAAATCTTCTTCCATTGATTTTAATATATCTGCCTTCTTTTTAGATATCGCTCTTCTTAAAATATCTGCCTCTGCTAAACTATATCCAGCAAATACCTGGGCTATTTTCATAATTTGTTCTTGATATACAATAATACCATATGTTTCTTTTAAAATTGGTTCTAAATTTGGATGTAGATATGAAAATTTTTTACCATGCTTTCTTAAAATAAATTCATCAATATTTTTCATAGGTCCTGGTCTGTATAAAGCTAAAACTGAAACAATATCTAATATTGAATTTATTTTCATCTTCATAATTACATTAGTAATTCCTCTTGATTCAAGCTGGAATATACCAAGTGTATCACCTGATGATAACATATCAAATGTCTTTTTATCATTTAATGGAATACTTCTTAAATTTGTAATTGTAAAACCAATTTTATCCATAATTTTTTTAATCATTGTCAAATTAGAAATAGATAAAAAATCCATTTTTAATAAGCCTAGGCTTTCTAAATCCTTTTGCTCTAGGGATGATTGATAAATATTACCTGTACCAGGACATAATGCAATTATATCTGTTAAAGGCTTATTAGATAAAATAATACCTGCTGCATGTGTTGATATAAATTTAGGTAATGATTCTAAACGATGAGATATTTGAATTATTTTTAAATATAAATTTTCATTTCTATTTTCTAATTCTTCCTTTGCTTTTTCATATCCAACATTTGAAACATATTCCTGTAAATATTTAATTTTATCATTTGGAAGATTATAAGCCTTTGATACATCAATTATCGCAGATTTTAATTGGAATGTATTAAATGCTGTAATAGTTGAAACATGATCCTCTCCAAATACACTTTGAACATATTTAATAACATCATCTCTTTTATCATCAGGAAAATCTGTATCAATATCAGGCATTGAAATACGTTCCGGATTTAAAAAACGTTCAAAATATAAATTAAATCTAATCGGATCAATTTCAGTAATCCCAAGACAATATGCAACTAAGCTACCACATGCAGAGCCACGTCCAGGTCCTACTAAAATATCATTTTTTCTTGAATAATTAATAAAATCCCAAACGATTAAAAAATAATCATTATAGCCCATTTTATCAATTACATTAAGCTCATAATCTAGTCTTTCTTTATAATTATTGTTTAATTTACCCTTTAATCTTCTTATAAGACCTTTATTACATAAGAAAGATAAATATTCCTTTGAAGACATATTATTATTAATTGGGAATTTAGGTAAATTATTTTTTTCATCAAACGGATGAACATCAATTGAGTTAATAAAATTATTTAAAATTTCATCTTCTATAGGATTTTCATTAAATGAATAATCCATAGATATAC
>JAILBI010000203.1 GCA_024681175.1 Acholeplasmatales bacterium | reverse complement strand
GATAATCCAAAAGACATAGTAGTTAAATTATTACATCTATCAATGCATTTAACTAATGAAGCTTTTTTATTATTTGATATTAATTTATAATAATTATTTAAAGCTTCTTTATTATTTTTAATATCTTTATCATGAGTTAATAATTTAATTATTTCTTTAATATTATCATTAAAAGGTAATTCTTCTAATTTTATATTACAATCTTCTACTACATCATGTAATAAACAACAAGTTATTATTTCATCATCTATTAAATTCATAGCCATCGCATGACATGCCATATTTAAAGGATGATAAATATATGGAACATTTGAATTCTTTCTTTTTTGTCCTTCATGAGCATTAAAGGCAAAGTCTAATGCTTTAATTGTATTATCTAAATTATAATTTTTAGCTGTAGTTTTAATAAATGTTTTCATATGGTCTAAATTAAAGATATTATCTTTAAATTTGAAATCATTTATTTTATCTTCTACTAAGGAAGAAATAGAAACATCTAGCTTTTGAGCCAATTTAATTAAATTATCTATATCAGGACGATATTCATCTCTTTCCCAAGATGAAACAGCCTGATAAGATACATTTAACATATCAGCTACATTTTCTTGTGTTAGCTTTTTCTCTTCTCTTATTTTTTTAATATTAGAACCAATACTCATTATTTTAACCTCTTTATAAATTTCATAGCTTCATCTTCATTAATTATTTCTATTTCATCCATAATTGAACCAGAACCAAGACAATAAGGTGAATCTTCAGATTCAAAAGGATCAAAACCCATTAAATGATTAAAAATTACATCATTTTCATCAATAATCCATTCATTATTTTTAAATAAATAATATTGATTATTTTCTTCCTTACCAAGTAATCTTTCTCTAATTAAATAATATTTAATGTTATTCATATTTATGTATCCTCCTTACACTTATATGATACATAAATATCCATATATATTTTAGCGAGTATTAATTGAAATTTCAATAAAATACTCAAGTTATACTTGAGTTAAAAAATGCGAAAAACGCTTGATATATAAATATGTATATTACAATAGATATTGGTTTTTATTTAAAAAAAAGGAGAGAAAAAATATGAAATTAAAAAAAATATTTGCATTAACTTTATCTTTAGGATTAGGAGCATCACTTATATCTTGTGGCAAAGATAAAGAATATGAAAAAACTACAACATCAGCTGAAACATCTACTATTGTAGAAACTTCAACTGATACATCTACTAGTACATCTACATCAACTAGTACATCTACAAGTACTTCAACTTCTACTTCAACTAGCACATCTACAAGCACTTCTACATCTACTTCAACTAGTACACAAACTTCAACTAGTACAAGTACTTCAACTTCAACAAGCACTTCTACATCTACAACTAGTGGTGAGGTTGATGATGAATGGGAACTAATTTCCTATGAAGAACTCTATAATTATTGTGCAAATAAGCCAACATCAAATTATAATTTTTGCATAAATGATATAATATCAGGCAATAAGAGATATTATTCATATGGAAAAATTGAAAATGGTAAGAGTTATAGATCATTTTCAAATGAACAAGTAGATATTTATAATTATGATTTCGAATGGGAGGAAATAAACGGCTCTAATACTTTGACAACTGATGACTTAAATGATCTCTTCTCACAAGCTACTAAAAATGATAATGGTTATTATATCATTGAAGATCAAATCATTTCCTTTGAAAAAAATGTTAATAATTATAGAATTAGTTGGTATGATTTAGATATGAATATTAATGAAATTGATATATATGATGAATATTTTAATGCAATCGAAATAGAAAGACAGCCTTTTGAAACTTATGGAGGAGATATAATTCCATATCTAAAAGCTAAATCTACTTGGAATACAGTAGATTTAACTAAAATTAAAGGACATATTGTTGTTTCTGAAGAATAATATATAACCAATAAAATATTAGTTTTTTTAAGAAGACATTAAATGATAAAATAATTAAAATTGGGCATAAAACCTATATTGATAAGGTATTATGCCCAATTTCTTTTTAATTTCTAATTATTATAATTATTTATATTATTTCTTTTTACGTAAAATAAACCAATATAGTCCAAATCCAATTAAACCTATTGCCGCAATGCTTCCAATAATTATACCTGTGATTGCGCCTGCACCAAGGCCAGTTGATTTCTTATTATTAGTTGATTCTTTTTTAACCTCAATATTATATGAAGCAGATTTTGTTATTCCATTTTCTGTATAAGAAATTGTAATTTGATATGTACCTTCATTATCCATATCAATTCCTGATTTATCTATTTCATACATTGTTACAACACTATCTTCTTTTCCTTCATAATGAGCTGTAACAATTAATCCTAATTTATTAAATGTATCACCTACATTAAATTTAGTTATATAATTGCCTGATAATGTAATAGATGTTAAATAAATTGGAGTATCTTCATATACTGCAACTAATGTAATATCTTTTTCAATTGTGATATTTTTATTTGTTACTTCTACACCATCAATTGTCCAATATTTAAATATCTTACCATCTAAAGGTGTAAATGATGGATTTGGAATTTCAAAAGATGAACCATATTCTTTTGTTACATCTTCCATTTCACCTTGTGCACCTTGGCTATGTGCAAATGATATTACATATGTATCTTTAGCCCATATTGCATAAATTGTTGTATCTTCTGTAACAGTAATTTTTTCATCTTCAATAATGTCACCAGCATCTTCTAAAGACCAACCTACAAAATGATAATGTGCAATTGCTTCAAATGGATTATCTGGAAGGATATATTCTCCATAAGATATATCATCAGATGTAATATCTGTTCCATTATTTGAATTAATTGTAATATTATAAGATGCTTTAGGAGTTAAGCTTACATATTTTAAAGAAATTACTTGGAAATGATTACCTGTAAAATCTTCAGGTGATGAGCCATCAATATTTTTTGAAACAATTAAATCATATTGACCTTTATAATTAGATAAAATTAATTTACCATAAGGAGTTGTACAATCAGTTGCAGTTAATAATAATTGTCCACCTTCAATTGATACTGATTCATATCCAGCTAATGCAGTCTGGCCTTTAATATTAAATGTACCTGATTTAATAATTATATTATCAGCATAAACTGAAACATAATTAGAATCCATTATTAATGATCCAGTACCTTTAAATGTAAGATTGCTTGAATTAGATATTTCTATTCCTGATAATTCAGCTTCTTCATCTTCATAATCAGGAGCTGGATTAATATGGTTTTCACCAATTAAATTAACAATTAAATCTTGTTTTGCATATATACATGCAGCAACATCAATTTCAGGGCCATCATTATCATATACATATCCTTTACCAGTAAATGAATAATCATTTAATGTTAATGTATTTGTTATAGGATCATAAGATACCTTTCCATCACCAAATAGGTCATCTTGATTTGATTCATCAATTCTTTTTCCACCAACATAAATATCATATTCTAAAAGACTTTCAACATATGTATATTTAGATATATTTAATTCATCTGAAAAATAATCTAGATGCATCTCTGTATCGCCAGAGAAATTTCCTTGATAATAAACCTTTGAATTTATCTCTGGCCATGTGTCTGCATTAAATTGTCCTGCAAATACCTTTGCACCTTGAACATCTCTTGCATCAAGAATAAATTTACCTTTATTGAAAATAAAATTAGCGCTATTTGCACAATAAACTGTATTTGCGAAATTTTTAATTTCTAAATTACCACCATTAACTACTAAATTTTCACCATTACCGATAGCTATTGTGCCCATTGAATTTGATGCGCCATTTCCATTTAATGTTAATGAACCAGCATTAATTTGTAATAAATTAAAATTAGAAATACCATATCTAAAATTATTTATAATAATATTTCCACCATTTTGAATAACCTTGGCACCACTTGCATAAAATTCAATTCCATCAATTGAACTTTCAGCACCATTAATCGTAAGTGAGCCATCACCTTCAACAATAAGCTCTCCATCAACTTGTTCTGATAAAATACCACGTGAGTTATATTTATTAGTTAATGTAATTTCTGAATTACCTTTTAAAACTAATTTTAATTTATCAACATTAATACCAATTGCTGCATATTGTGGATTATTACCACTTTGACTACGTACACGAACACCATAACCAATATAATGATAATTATTTAATGTTAATGTTCCTGTTTTAGTTTCAGTATCAAATGTATAAGATACGCCTTCAGGCATTTCTTTATCCTTATATAAAGGACTATCTCCAACAATTATATTATAAAAACCATCTTGACCATATCCTAATGATGTACTATAGAAATGTGATTTATTATTTGTAATATCGCCACATAAAATACATTGATCATATTCTTGATCTAATTCTACATAATGAGCATAATTATGCTCTGCGCCTTCTAAGGTTGCAACAAATTCTTCTACACTATTATCGCCAAGTGTTGAGCATGCATATAATTCTGCATTTGTTAAAAGACATCCTAATTGTTCATAATCATCAGTAATATGTAATATATTATTATTTATTCCATCAAATATATCAGGATTATCTTCTATTTTTAATGATGTATTTTTTAATTTCCAGCTTATATTATCTGTATCAGATAATGCTATAGCATGTCTATTTTCATATGCATCAAGGCCAATTGCTGTTCCATCTTTTACAGCATATGCTGCAATATGTGGCTTAGTATTTGTAATTTCAATTGGTGAAATTTTAGATGCGCCAGAAATTACAATTGCTGTTCCATTGCTTGTAATAACAGGATTATCTTCAATATAAACACTATTACCAATATTAAAATGATGTACATTTTCATCTACAGTACTTCCTTCTTGTCTTAAGAATGTACCACCATATATATATGTTTCACCCATTGTTGCAGATAAGCTATTATCATCACCGCTAAATGTGCCACCATATATGTAAACTTTACCACCATTATTCCTTACGCAAGCTGTAGTATCATGGTTAATTGCTGTATTAACCTCAAATGTTACATCTACATTTATTAATATTAAGTTTGAAGTAGTGCCTGATGTTCTAAATACAGCATTTTTATTATCATCATTATTTTTTGTTGATATTAAGCCACCACCAACAGAATCATAAACAACTAATTTACCACCATCTTTAACATGAAATATATATTCATCAAATGTTCTACCAGTTCTATATAAATTATGACCATTTATATCTAAAAATATTTCAGTTGAAAAATGCTTATTACTAGAATTAGTGATATTACCCAATTCAAGTATTTTATCATTATCACCTGCAGTATATCTAATATCATCTTCTAGGGTGATAAATCTTTTTGTATGACCACTATATGTAATATCATCCCAATCTGTAAAAAGCTGATATAATTCATCAAATGTTTTTACTTTATATTGATCAAAAATCTTACCTTGACCTTCAATATCTGAAGATAATGAATTTAATTGATTTGTAACAATATCTTCTTTTGCTTCTATCTTAAATATAAATAAAGCAAATATAGAAAATATTAAACCAATAGATAAAAATA
>JAILBI010000196.1 GCA_024681175.1 Acholeplasmatales bacterium | reverse complement strand
TATTTTTATTATGAATTCAAACTTGAATTCAGCTCCCTATTTAAAAATATGTAACAAAAAAAATTGTTAATCCCAACACCATGAAATAAGCATTTTGCATAATAATAATCAATAAAATATTTAGTTTTTAATAGTCTCTTTCTCTAGATAAGATTATAGCATAAAAAAAGACAATTTAAAACATTCATAGGACATTTTTCTTTTCCCTACATTTCTTATATCCGAATAAATACATTTAAAATTATAAGATTTTAGAAATTCAATTAAAAAAAGATATTTTTACGAAATTATTCGAATCCTAAGACCTAGTTTGTGAGTTCGATCCTCGCTCGGGGTGCCAGTAAAAAAACTAAAACAGCCTCAGAATTTTATAGTTCTGAAGCTGTTTTTTTATTTTTATTAATTGCTTTATAGTAATACTTATTGTTTTCAATTACTCAATAATTGAAGCTTCTTTTGATAGGTAAATGATTCAATATCTTCTTCGGATACAATATCAATCAATCTAACAGTTGCAAACAATGTGTTGGGACTTAATTAAATTTATTCAACTACTAATTCTCTAACCGCAACCTTCTTAATTCTTCTTGATGCTATAAAAGAACCAATATACGTAGTAAATAACCCTACTAAAATTACTAAAATATAATCTATTACTCTATTATCAATTCTTACTCTACTCATACCTAAATCTTTTAACATTAAACCTAAAGTAGGGTTAGATAAGAATATACTTAAAATAATACCTATAATTATACCTAATAATGATGCAAACATAAATCTTAATGCCATTGTATTTCTTAAGGAGAATACACTAAATCCATTCGCTTTATATATTCCTAAATCAAGTCGCTCTTGATTAAATGATTTTACTGTAATAAGTCTTACTGTAATTAATGAGAATATAGCTGCGAAAGCAAATATAACGATAGTAATAATATCACATGTATCCTTATATTGTAACATTTCCTGATTTTCTATATTTCTTCTATCAATTACACTAAATCTTTCATTACTAATACTATTTAATTCATTTATTACATCATCAATCTTATCATAATCATCAATCTCAATATTAATATAATGTAATTTAATAGTATTATCTATTTTTAAAGCACCCTCATATGAAATAGTAATATTTTTACCAGTATCATTTAGTTTTTGATGGATACCTACTAATATAAATTCTGCCTTACCAGTTCTTGATTCTAATGTTACTTTATCACCTATTTTTAGATCATATTTTTCACATATATTCTTAGTAGTAACAAATTCATTATCATATAACGGAGCTCTTCCTTGATAAATACCTAAGCTATCCTCAGGATTTAAACAAAATTCAGTTAATATGTTTTCTCCATTCATTGATACATAGCTTGATAATGATGAGAACATATAATCGATGCTACTATGCTTTAAGGTAGCTTCCTTAATTTCATTAAACATTTCATATGTTACAGGTTCTTGAGTATATGTCTGTACTGCAATCTTAGGATTTGCCATACCAAACATCTTTGCGATATTTTCACTTCTTGTTAAATTACTCATTCTTATACTAGTTAACATAAAGAATGATAATAATGCTGTAATTAATACAATAGATAAATATCTTAAAGGAGCTGAAAATATTTGTTTTAAGCTAATAGATAATGATAAGAATTTCTTAGAAATAGGTGTATTAATTCTTGGTGAGAAATAAATATCATTTGTATTACCATTAATAGCTTTAATTGGGCTAATTCTTCTTAATCTTATTAGCTTTAATGCAATAATCAATATTGAAGATAATGTCATTATTCCAAATATTATTAATACATTAGGAATATTAATATATTGATATGGAAGTGATGCTGTAATAGGAACAAAGATATTACCAATAATAATTTTTAAGAATAATGATAATATTATACCTATTACAAAGCCTAAAAATTCGGCAGATAAATATAATAATGCAATTATAGTTCCTATTTTAAAATTAGAAAAGCCTAATGCTTTTAATATACCAAGCTTCTTATAATCAGTTTCCATTTCACCAGAAATACTACTTGATATAATAATTAAATCAACGATTAATAACGCAAACGCAAATACAACTAATACACCACCAACAATTGATAAATACATATTTGTATAATCTGAGCTTTCAGATTTAGTAATAGTTCCTTCTGCGAAATTGCTCATTCCTGTCTCTAGATTAATCTTTTTTAATAGCTTACTATCAGATAACGTTCCATCAGAATAAATCTTATAAATAACATTAATTAAACTATAGTCATCAGGGTTACATGTATGATATTCACGCATAACTTCAGTACCACTAACACTAAGCTCTCTTAATTCCTGATAATCTTCACTAGAAATAAATATTTCTTTCCAGCCTATAACATTAGAGCCTAAAAGTGGAGATGCGACAAAGCCAGCAATTTTATATTCACGTCTATAAATTGTATATTCTGGTTCTCCGTCTACTAATTCAACAGATACACCATAATCATCTACATAATAATCGCCAATATTACATTTTAATTTATTCTTTAATCCAAGAGGCAAATAAACCTCACCTGAATTTAAAGGTCTTATCTCTTTTTCATATTTAGTATTATCTTCATTAAATAATTTTAAATTATCTAAATTATTATTAATATCTTCTATTAAATATGTATTTGAATCCATTGAATCAGTTAAAGTACCATCTTGATATCTAATTCTATGCTGGTGATTAACAGATGTTAAACCTTCTGTTTCGATAACCTTACTGACACCTTCAACAGCTTCTATTTTTGATTTTAGTTCAGGAGCATAATTTGTATCATATGCATATGATAAGATATCTGGACAATTTGTTTCTTCTTGTAATTCAATTAAGCCTTTAGTTGATTCAGTCTTTACAGCTAAAATAGACAAAAAGGCAGATACTACCAATATTGATAATAATGTTACACAAATAAAGATACCTTTCTTCTTTAAAATATCTCTTTTTAGAATAGTAAATATTTCCATATTAACACCTACCATTCTAAGCTATTAAGCCATGCATTTATTTGCGCTTCACGAGATTTTTCATCTTCCTTTTTATATTTATTTAATCTTAATTCACCAACTATATTTCCATCGCTTAAATATAAAATTCTATCTGCTCTAATAGCGCCTCTAATATCATGAGTAACCATTACGATTGCTTGACCATCATTATTTAAACTAGATAATAAATCTAATACATCTATAGAATTTCTTTTATTTAAAGCACCTGTTGGTTCATCTGCGAATATAACGCTAGGTTTATTTATTACAGCTCTAGCTATAGCACAACGCTGTTGTTGACCACCACTAACTTGACTAGGAAGATGTGTTTTAACATCATTTATACCCATTCTTTCAAATAAACTATCTGCATATTCTTTAACATCAGTTGCTTTAACATCCTTATTTAAATAACCAGAAATACATACATTTTCATATAATGATAAATTACTAACTAAATGCATTTGTTGAAAAACAAAACCAAAGTCCTTATGTCTAAGATTTGTTAATTCCTTTTCTTTCATATTGTTAATATCTTTTCCATTATATAAGACAGATCCAGATGTTGCCTTATCCATTCCACTAATTGCATATAATAATGTAGATTTACCACTACCACTTGTTCCCATTATTACTGTGAAATCATTTTGATAAATATCTAGATTAATATTTGATAATACATGGATTTGTCCACCATTATGGGCAAAGCTTTTTGAAACATTTTTGCATTCAATAATTTTATTTTCCATATTTCTTCCCTCATTTCAACCAAATTATAGGATATGAATTATTAAGAAAACATTAAGAAATAATTTTTTTGAAAAATAATTTCACATTTAATCCATCTTTAGATTCTAATTCAACCTTGCCGTCCATCTTATTAATCATATATTTAACTATATATAATCCTAATCCTGTACCATTCTTTCCAGTTGCATTTTTTCCTCTATAAAACTTTTCAAAAATAAATGGCATATCAGAATCAGAAATACCAGGTCCATAATCTTTAATATTAACAATATAATATTCATCATTTGAATCCATATTAATATCAATATTAGTATTTGCATATTTTATAGAATTGTTAATAATATTTTCAAAAATTTGATAAGTTCTCATTTTATCACCAATAATAAAACAATCCTTAATTTCATTTTCTAAATTAATAACATTATTACCCTTAAAATCTTTAATACTATTAACAATAATTTCATTCAAATCTAATTTTTCATCAATAAATGATATCTTATCCATATCAGATACAGAATGCAAAAATAAATCATCAGTTAATTTCTTAACCTCTTGTGATTTTCTCATAATAACATTTAAATATTTTACTCTATCCTCATAAGAACTATCTATATTAGCCTCTAACGCTTCCGCATATGCATTAATAGATGCTATAGGTGTTTTAATATCATGACTTAAACTTGCAATTATAGTTTTATTGTTTTCAATAGCCTCAGTTTCACATTTTCTTGCTTTAGTAATTTCTGTTCTCATACTATCAAAAGCCCAAGTAAATTTACCAAAATAATTACTTCTATCGTAATTAAGAGGAATATCAAAATTACCTAAAGCTATTTCATTGGCAAATGATTTTAATTTATCAAATGGTCTTAAGATTGAAAAATAAATATATAAGAAAACTAATACTATAAATAGTATAGCTAAACTACCAATTATAATTAAATATTTAGGGTTAAATTCATTAGATATATTTCTTAAATATAAATCTAATTCATTTAATTTAACTTTAGCTTCATTTAATTTACCATTGTTAATTAATTGGTTAATTTCATTAATATTTACTAATTGTTCTTCCTTTAATAAATCACTAGTGTTACGATAGCCTAAAACACATCCAACTACTGTAATAATACTAATTATTAAAATAAAAAATAATGATATAAAAAATATTCTTTTTTTCATAACAACCTCTTATTTTACATCAAGCATATATCCAACACCTCTAACTGTTTTGATAAAATTAGGATTTGTTGGATCATCTTCTAATTTTTCTCTTAACCACCTTATATGAACAGTTAATGTTTGTGCCTCAACATTATTAAATGCCCCCCAAACATCGGCTAATAAAGTGTCTTTATTAATAGCTTTATTCTTGTTATTTGCTAAATATAATAATAAATCAAATTCTTTTAAAGATAATGATATATTTTTATTATTTTTAGTAACAATTCTTGAACCAATATTAATAGATATATTTCCAAATTTAATTATTTCATCTTCGATGTTATAGCATCTTCTAATTAAAGCATTAATAGTAGATAATAATTCCTTAATAGAATATGGCTTTGATAAATAAAAATCTCCACCAATATCTAGTCCATCAATCTTATCAGTAACACTACTTCTAGCACTAGCAAATATAATAGGAACCTTAGACATTTTTCTTATCTCTTCACAAATTGAAAAGCCTGATAAATCAGGCAAATTAATATCCAATATGATAATATGAAATGTATTATTCTCTAATATATTAAAAGCATCTTCTGCATTAGATGCATGAGTAACTTTATATCCATATTTAGATAATGATTCACTAATTATGAAACTTAAATCATTATCATCATCAACTAATAATATTTTATATTCCATATTGCACCTCTTTAATAATAGAATTAACTCTTTTATTATTTTATCATATTATTGATTTAATAAATATAGAAAAAAAGCTCCTTAATTAATTAAGGAGCCTTAGACATTATTTAGTTATGATTTTTAGTTGTATCCCACATTATTCGTGAAAACGGATAAAAAACGTAAGAATTTTATGGGATGAAACTGCCGCATAAGAAAATCGCCTGTTCGAATCAGGTCGTGGACGCCAGTTAAGCAATAAAGCAACCCAAATTTTGAGTGGCTCTTTTTGTTTTTATAAACGGTCTTTTTTGTCACCGTTTGAAACCTGACTTTATTATTTTTCAATACTTTGCAACATTTTTACTGCTTTTTACTATAAAAAGTAGCAATAATTTCTAAAATAGTAGCAAAGATTTTGAAAATAGTAGCAAAGATTTTTAATCTTTTGACCACACACCACAATATAAAAATAACAATCAACCACAATTCCCTTGTTCAAATCAATCAAAATATGATACAATTGGTGAAATACGCTTTTTTAGGAGGTAAGTAATGAAAATTCTAGTTATCAATTGTAGTCCTGTTAGAGATGGGGCAACCCAAAGAATTGTTGATGTTGTATCAGATAATCTTTCTTCTTCTAATATAATTAAGAAAGTATGTATAGATGATTACGACATTAAATTATGCAAAGGATGTCGTAAGTGTCATAAAAGTGCCAAATGCTTTCAAGAAGATGATGTTAATAAGCTTATAGCTGAATATGAATGGGCAGATAAAATAGTTTCAGTATCACCATCATATTGGGCTGATATTCCAGGCCAATTTAAAGTATTTATAGATAGATGTACTCCATGGTGTAATACTCATGAACCACATGCCAAATTATCTAAAGGTAAAAAAGGATATACTATTGCATTACGTACAGGCCCAAATATGAAGGAATGTGAAAGAATAATATCAAGTATTGAACACTTCCATGGTCACCTTGAAATTGAGTCAGTTTCAAGAATTGGTTTTACATCAATTGAATATAAAGAAGATTTAGATAATAAAATTAATGAAATAATTGAATTTTGTAATATTATAAATAACTAAATAAAAAAATTGACCAGTGATTTAATTCGCTGGTCATTTTTCTTATTCATTTTTTACTTCTTCTTTTTCTAATTCATCAGGAATTCCATTAAAGTCTTTATCTTTACATCTATATCTTAAAATGAAATAGATTCCACCTAATGCAATATAAATACCCGATGTAATAAAGAATATTACATTATGAATTGCCCCATAAAGTAATACACCAATAACTCCACCTAAAATAAAGCTTACTATCGCAATAAAAGGAATTAATCCTGTTATATATTTTTCATTTTTGTTTCCTCTTAGCTTATATCCAAGGTAAACACCTAAATCTGTTATATTACCAGACATATGTGTCATTCTTACTACAACACCTTTAAATGATACTACCATACCATTTTGAAGACCCATAATGAAAGAAAATAATAAAACACTATATTTTACATTTAAAAAATAAGGAACGACGATTAATACACCAATAGCTATGATGATAAAGCCATATCTTTTATGTAAATAAAATGCTCTTTCACCTGTGACAAAGCCTGATATTATAGCACCTAAAAAGAATGCTAATATTATTCTTAATACATCCCATAGTCCACTAAAGTCACCATTTGATAAATTAATAGCTACCTTAGATACTAATCCTGTAATATGAGATACTGTAGTTCCATCATATCCAAATATCGCTATTGCGTTAATAGCACCAGCAAGACATGTTAATATACACATCCATAATAACAATACTTTTTTATCCATCTAAAACACCTTCTCTAACTTAGATAAATAAAGCATTTCTATTCTACCAAAACTAGCCTTGTTTTTAAATATATTTCTTTAATTCTTTTATCTTAAAAATAAATATCGTCTCAACATGTATCTTTGAAATCCGCCAGTCATATAAAAAGAAAAAAGGTGATTCTAGCCATGAATTAGCTAAAATCACGCATTTTCATCCTATTTTTTTTTAATCAATTCTACGATTTAGTACTCAATGAGGCTTTATTTCTTTTTCATATTTTGGAGAATATTTAATAAAACAAATATTGAAGTGAATATAACTATAGATAAAATCATTACGATATATTTAGCGCCTTCACCAACTAAATTATCAAAAAAATAATATCTTGAATCTATTGATTCAGCAATGCCATCTATCATTTGTTGGCTTGCCCCAATCCCTTCTAATTCTCTTAATGAACCAGAAATCATATGTGCCTTAATTAAACTTGTACCATATGTGCCAGGTAGGAAGCTTATTACATGTTGAAGGCCTTTATTAAATTGAGATAATGGCATATAAGCACCTGATATAAACCCATAAATTGAACTTACTAAAGTTCCAATTGCGGATGCGGCACCATTTGTTTTACAAAAATGACCTATAACACATGAAAGGCTTGTTCCAAATAAAGTTAATAATATAACATCTAAAATAGTTTTAAACACTTCTAAGCCTGACATATAAAAGCCTTGAGTAGCTAAATAAATAAAGCATACACCAAGTGTTGATAAGGTAATAATTAATGTACTAAGAGCACTTGAAATATAATAAGCTAGGGATAATGTAGTTTTTTTAACAGGTGTAACTGTTAAATCATATATTCTTTCATTTGCTTTATCTGTAATCATAATTAGATTCGAACAAAAGGCAATTGTTACACAAGATACTGCAAGTAAGCTTGATATTAATTGACCAGCAACTACTGAATTAATAATTGTCTCACTAACATTTACACCATCTGGAATATTAGATATAAATGAATCCTTATATACCTTTGCTAAAAATGTGGCATATAAAACAAGTAAAATAAGTGGTGTAATTAATGATGAAAAGAATAATCCTCTATCCTTAAAATATAATTTTAAATTTCTTTTAACTAATTCAAATAATATAACCATGATTAATCCTCCAATGTATGGCCAGTTACAGCTAAGAATACATCATCCATTTTACCTTTAGTAATTTCATAATCCTTAAATTTATCAGGATGATTCTTAACTAATTCTGTCGCTACCTCTGTAGATGGTATTTGAATTCTATAGCCATTAGCCACCTTTTCAAATGGATAACCAAAGTCTTCTATTTCTTCTGTATTATAAAATGTAATATAGTCTGAGCTATATTTATCCTTTAAATCATGAGGAGTGCCCTCAGCCGCGATTTGTCCTTTATTTAATATAACAACATAATCACTTTCGGCGGCTTCTTCCATATAATGAGTTGTTAAAAAGACTGTTAAGCCTTTTTCAATTCTCATTTTATTTATAACCTTCCAAATCATTTTTCTTGTTTGAGGATCAAGTCCTGTTGTTGGTTCATCTAATATTAGTATTTCTGGTTCATGAATTAACGCTCTTGCAATATCAACACGTCTTCTTTGACCACCAGATAATTTACCAATAGGTCTTTTTAATATATCCTTTAATTCAAGTAGGTTAGTCAAATATTCTAATCTTTCCTTAAATTTAGCACCCGTAATATTATATAGTGCTGCTCTACTTCTTAAATTATCATATGTTGTTAAAACTGAATCTAAATGTGAAAATTGGAATACTACTCCAATTGTACCTGTTATCTTTTTAATATCAGTTTCTACATCAAATCCATTAATAACAACTTTACCACTATCTTTTGTTAATGTTCCTGACATAATAGATATAGTAGTTGATTTACCAGCTCCATTTACACCTAAGAAGGAAAAGAATTCCCCCTTCTTTACTCTAAATGTGATATCATTAACAGCCTTTAAATCTCCAAAGCTTTTATTTAAATGCTCAATTTCAATAATATTCATATTATCCTCTCCTATCCCATAAATAATTATATGACTATAAAAAAATAAATAAAGCCTTTGACAACTACTATTTACATAATGGAAACAAAAATATACATATAATATTTCTTTTCTTTTATATAGATAAGTGATAACATTTAATTGATTTTTTATTCTAGGAGGCAAAATATGAAATATAGCTTTAGAAATGATTATTCAAGCATCGCTCATAAGAAGGTACTAGAAAGATTAATAGAATGTCAAAATGAACAAAATATTGGATATGGTGAAGACATCCATACCCAAAATGCTAAATGGATGATTCAAGATAAAATTAAAAATAAATCTGAAGTCTTCTTCCTAACAGGTGGCACTCAAACTAATATGACAATCATTTCTCATATTTTAAAACCATATGAGGCTGTAATAGCTGCAGAGACTGGCCATATCAATGTCCATGAAACTGGCGCTATTGAAGGTAGAGGTCATAAGGTATTAACTCATAAGACAGATGATGGAAAATTAACACCAGCTATGGTATTAGATATATTAAATAATCATGTAGATTATCATATGGTAAAGCCAAAGATGATTTATATTTCTAATACAACTGAAATTGGAACATATTATACCTTAAAAGAATTAAAGGAATTATCTAAATGTGCTAAGGATAATAATTTATATTTATTCTTAGATGGGGCAAGACTCGCATCTGCCTTAGCTATATCAGATATTGATTATTCTGATTATGCTAAATATACAGATATCTTCTATATAGGTGGAACTAAAAATGGTTCTTATATAGGTGAGGCTGTAGTTATTAATAATAAAGAATTAGCAAATGAATTCCAATATTCAATTAAACATTCTGGTGCTATGTTAGCAAAAGGTTTTATCGCATCTATTCCATTTGAAGTATTAATGGAAGGTGATTTATATAAAGAAATTGGTAAATTAGAAAATGATTGTGCAAATTTCTTAGTTAATGAATTATCAAGCTTAGGATATAAATTCTATTCAGATTCAAAAACAAATCAAATCTTCATAATTGTATCTAAAAAATTAGCTGATTATATAAAGAAGGAATATGATTTTGAAGTATGGAATAATATGAACGAAAATGAAATAACAATTAGATTAGTTACTTCATTTACTACAACTATAGATATTTGTAAAGAATTTATAGAATATATAAAATCATTTTAAAAGGGGCATATAAAGCCCCTTTTTTATATGAATTTTTCCATCCAAATCATATTATACCAATTATTAAATTTATAACCACATTTAGTAAACAAGCCTATTCTTTTATATCCTAAATGCTTATGGAATTCTTCACTACTATTATCTAAATATTTATCTTTTTCTATTGGAGATGCTATACAAGAATATAAATTCTTAATTCCTCTTTCCTTTAAAGCTTCTTCTAATTTATTATAAAGCATCTTACCATAGCCTAAGCCTTTAGAATCTTTATCTATATAGATTGTTACCTCATTAGAAAATCTATAAGCCTCTCTACCATAAAATTCATGAGAATATGAATAACCTTTTATTATTCCATTATCTAATAATACTAAATAAGGATATTTAGATGATATTTTTATTATTCTTTCTTTAAATTCATCAATAGATAATTCTTTTTCTTCAAAGGTAATTGCAGTATTTAAAATATAATAATTATAAATTTTTACTAATTCAGAAGCATCTTCTATTTTTACATTTCTAATTTCAATCATAAATACTCCAATTAAGATAAGCTAAAGTCTTGATCATAATTAATAATAATTTGATAATCCTTTATTATCTCTTTATTCTTATTTTTAATTTCTTCAATTAATTTATTAGGATCTTTCTCATCAAAAGATATTACTAAATCATAATTTAATATCTTCTTATCCTTATCTAAATAAAAGCCATGCATCTGAAGAACATTAGGATAATTCTTAATTATCTCTACTACAATTTGATGTAATCTCTTAGTTTCTTCATCAGATGTATTTTCTGCATAAATACCAATAGTCATAATTGTATTATATTTATCATACATCATAGTAGATATTTCTCTTTCAATTGTTTGAATCTCTTTTGCAGTTAAATTATCATCAACTCCAATATGAACAGAACCAATATTCTTATTATATCCGTAGCTATTTAAGATTAAATCATATACACCAAGTACACCATCAATACTAATTATTTCTTTTTTAATTTCTTGGATATATTCCTTTTCAAATCTGTCTCCAATTATTGAAGATAATGATTCTTTTAATACTTCAAATCCACTCTTTAAAATTAAAAGACCAATTACAATACCTAAATAACCTTCAATATAAATACCTGCATATTTAGCTACTATCGCACCAACTAATGTAGATGTTGATAATACTGAATCAAATAAAGCATCCGTACCTGATGCCTTAAGGGCATCACTATCATATTTTTTAGCTTTAATTCTAAAGAATAAGCCAATTAATATTTTAACTAAAATAGCACCTGCAATAATGACTAATGAATAAACCTCGAATTCAGGCATTGAGCCATTTTGGAAATGATCAATAATTGATTTAACTGATTCATAAATAGCCGTACCACCAGCAAATAAGATTAAAGCTGCAATTAATGTAGATGTAATATATTCTATTCTTCCATATCCATATGGGTGCTTCTTATTAGCTTTTTTACTGGATAATTTAGTACCTACAATAGTAATTAAGCTAGATAAGGCATCAGTTAAGTTATTTAAAGCATCCATAATAATAGATATAGAACCTGCAATAAAACCTACTACTGCCTTAAAGCCTACAAGTAAAATATTTCCTAATATTCCAATAAAGCTTGTTCTTACTATTCCTTTTTGTCTTTCTATTTCATTCATATTTATACCTCCATAAAGAAGTAAATCTTATACCTTAAGTTGATTATAACTTACTTTTTATAAAAATAAAAAAAATTCTCACAAATTTGTGAGAATTAATTATTAAGACTGGTGCCCGAAACAGGAATCGAACCTGCACTCCAAGGAACTAGATTCTAAGTCTAGCGCGTCTGCCAGTTCCGCCATTCGGGCATTTTGCAATTCTTTCGAACTGCAATAAAAATTATACCAAATTATTTTATGTTGTCAACAAAATTTTGGTCTATTTACTAATTCAATTAAAGATTAGAATATTTTATTCTATTATTCCTCCACCAACAACTATATCATCTAAATAAAAGACAGCTGATTGACCAGGTGTAGGGCTTTTTATTTCTTCATCAAATACTATTCTTATTTTATCATTATCGTTAAATAAGGTAGCCGGATTATCCTTACCTTGATATCTAATTCTTACATTTAATTTAGTACCATCTTCTATTTTATCAAATAATAATAAATTAATATTGGATACTATAATTTCCTTTTTATATAATTCCTTTTCAGTTCCTACAATTAATTGATTTTTATTAAAATCAAATCCTAATACAAATAAAGGCTCACTATATGCTATTCCTAAACCCTTTCTTTGCCCAATTGTATAATTAAATAACCCATTATGCTTACCTAATACCTTACCATCACTTAATATAATATTTCCACACTTAGGCTTAACATAATTATTTTTAATTAAATAATTCTTATAATCTTTATCAGGAATAAAACAAATATCTAAGCTATCCTTCTTTTGTGATACTCCTAAATTAGCCTCTTTTGCCTTTTTTCTTACATCATCTTTAGAATTATATTCTTCTAATGGAAAAACAACATGAGATAGGGCATCTTTTGGTATTTGATATAAAAAATATGATTGATCCTTAGCTAGATTATTAGCCTTTCTTAAAATATGCCTTTTATATTTATCACTATATTCTACTTTAGCATAATGACCTGTTGCGATATAATCATATCCATTAGATTTTGCAAATTCTAGCATCTTACTAAATTTAAAATATTTATTACATAAAATACATGGATTTGGAGTTTTACCACTATTATATGATTCATAAAAATTCTTAATTATCTTTTCTTTAAAATCATTATATAAATCAAAATGATAAAAAGGTATATTTAATGATTTACATACATTTTTAGCATCTTCATTAACTATATCATTTTCTTCTATGAAATTAATATTGACTCCTGAAACATCATATCCCATTTCCTTTAAAATAAGGCATGATGTGGCTGAATCAACACCACCAGATATTCCAACCATTACCTTTTTCATAAAATCACCCTTTCTTAAAATAATAACAAAAAGGCATTGGAAAATCCATAGTCTTATAACTAGAATAATACTATGTTTATAAATAATAATTTATTTGCATTATTAAAATTAAAAAAATAATGTTATAATCAGCATAATAGGAGGATGATATAAATGCCATTGTTTAAAGATTTAGAAGGATTTGAAAATGTCTCAAATGGACTACAGTGGGCAATATTTATTGTTGCATGTTTAATTGTAGTAGTTGGATTATTTTCTATTTGTGTAGCTATTTGGTTAGCGATTAAGTATGTTAAATTTAATAGAACTATGAATTCTAAGAATTTATCAGGTAGTGATGCCGCAAGACAAATATTAGATAAAAACGGATTACAGCATATTAAAGTATCTGTAATAGGTTCTATGCTATTTGGTAATAGCTATTCACATTATTTTAAAAAGGTTAGAATTAGAAGATTAACTAATAAAAAGCCAAGTATTACTTCTTTAGCAATAGGAGCTGAAAAATCAGCACTTGCTATTATGGATAAAGAAGGCGATAAGGACATGAAAACAAGAGTAGCCCTTACACCACTTATGTATTTTGGTCCATTCGCATTAATACCACTTGTCGCAATTGGTGTATTAATCGATATTATTGTATTTAATTTTACAGGTACAGTTACAATAGTAGCTGCAAGTATTGGTATTCTATTATATGTAATATCATTTGTGCTTTCTATTATGGTATTAAAAACAGAAATAAAAGCTCAAAAGCGTGCTTGTGAAATATTAAAGAATGATGATATGGCAACAGATCAAGAAATTGATATGATGAAGGAATTATTTAAAATATATAATATTCAATATATCAATGATCTAATCTTAGAATTCTTACAATTACTATTAAAGATCTTAGAATTAGTAGCTAAAATCCAAAATTCATCTTCAAATAAATCATAAAGAAGAAAGGAATCAGTTTCAAACTGATTCTTCTTTTTTTATTCTAGTGTAACTAATTTTAATATTAATTTAGCAGTATCTTCTAAATCTTTAATTAATATATATTCATCTTTAGAATGAACATTTCTCATACCATTTCCAATAACAACACCTGATATACCATGCATATTTAAATTATTATTATCAGAACCACCAAATGTTTTAATATAATTTATCTTATCATTATTTAATTTAGAAATAGCATTATTATAATCCTTAATAATATCTTGATTAACATCAATATTATAAGCACTAAATTCTATTTCATAATTAAATTCAATATTCCCACCATAGAATTTAGCATTCTTTTCAAATATATTTTTAAGTCTATTTAATTCTATTAATGCCTTATCATTATCTAAGCTTCTAATTTCGCCCTTTAAATCAATTAAATCAGGAACTATGTTAATTCCACTACCACCATTAATTAAACCAATATTAACAGTTGTAATATCATCTATTTTACCTAATTTAATTTCTTTTAATGAGTCCCCTAATATTGAAATAGCATTTATACCATCACTAGGTCTAAAACCAGCATGAGCTGCCTTACCTATTATTTTTAAATCAAATGATATTATTGATGGGGCTGCGATAGCTATATTATTAATATTGCCCTCTAAGTCAAAGACATATGCTTTTTTAGATTTTAAAAGACTATAATCAAAATATCTACTTCCTTTAGCAAATGGCTCTTCTGCCACAAAGAATACTATTTCGATATCTTTATGCTTTAAATTATTTTCTTTTAATACCTTTAATACTTCTAAAATAGAGGCAACAGATGCTAAACAATCCGCACCTAAAACTGTAGTACCATCAGATTTAATTCTATCATTATCTATAATAGCATTTTTATAATTACCAGGGGATACAGTATCTAAATGAGCAGATAATATTAAACTATTACCTTCACCCTTTAAAAAGCCATATAGATTATTAGATGGGTTATCACTATATGCTTTTAATGATTCTCTAGCATTATCTACTCTTACATTAACTCCTAATGAAATTAATTCATTTAATACATATTCTTCTATTTTAGCTTCATTAAATGATTCAGAATTAAATTTTGTTAAATTAATAAATTCATTTATTAATCTTTCTTTATTAATCATTTAAATCACCTCTAATACTCATCAATAAATCTAAATCCCTTTGGTAAAAACATTTCATTAATCTCAGGTGTCTTACCTTTACCAAAGCCTTTTTCAAAGGCTGTTTTATTTCTTCTATATTCAGCTATTTTATTATAGAATCCTGCAGAACCTGCATGAGTATTTAAAAATATAATTTTATTACCTAATTGCTTAGATAAATTTAATACAATATTTTTACCAATATTTAAGCCTTGATATTCTGGGTCTACTGCCACATTTAATATAGTAGAAAATCTACCATCTGTTATAGCACGTGCAACTCCTACTATTTTATCATTATCAAAAGCTGCCTCAAAATAATCGCTTCTAGCAAAGGCTTCCTTTGTTTTATTTATATCATGGGGACGGTTAAAGAAAGCCTTTGTCAAAAGTTCATTTTCAAAGGTGGCTGATGATATTAAGAACATTTTTGAAGCGTGGCTTGCATCGAGTTGTTTGACAGAAAATCATTTTATAGAAATGATGAACAATGATTTTAGTCTTAATTATTTTGAGAATGAAGAAAAGATTGAATGT
>JAILBI010000119.1 GCA_024681175.1 Acholeplasmatales bacterium | reverse complement strand
AATCAGTAGATGCAAGATATTATTTCTTTGATAATTTAGTTAGTGAGGGAGCTAAATATCTTGTAATGATAATATCAATATTAGTATTTATTTCAATATTTGTTTTATTAAATATATTTCAAAGTAAAAAGAATAAATAATGCATTAAAGACCATGTCAATTGACATGGTCTTTTGTTTTTGTCATAGGTTGTTAATTCTTGGCTGATTAATGAGAACTCCTTTCAGGGGGTTCTTTTTATACTCTTTTATAGCAATAATATTATATGAATGGTATAATTTATTTAAATTATATGAAATGAGATGTTTATAATGTTTTCTAAAGTTGTAAATTTTCTTAATAAAACAATTAAAAGAAGAATATTTTTTAAATTTATTATAGGATTTGTTTTTAATTTTCTTGTATGTCTTACAGTTTATTATCTTATAGCATTGTTATCTGGAATAAATAATTTTTTTTCATTATCATTTGTAGATGAACATATAACTGAAATATTAATGACCCAAATTTCTATTACGTTCATAGTCATATCATTCGTTACTATTCTTTCATCTAACAGTAAGATTGTTTATTGGGAGGATCTTGTTCAATATAGGTTGATTAATCCCCCATATTTTAGTGTTATCGATTACTCATGTTACATATTTTCATCTTTATTTTCGTCAATAATAATATTTTTTTTACAATCAGAAAATATAGAAATAAGGATAACGAGATTAATTGTATTTACATTTATGATTTCAGTTTTACTTATCTCTGCGTTAAGTTTTAAGTTAATGTCATCGTATTTTGGAATTGAAAGTCTTAAACAAGAACTCGAAAAAAAGTATATCAATCTTAAATCTTTAAATAATGAAGAATATTATATAGCTAAAGATTCTTTAGTGTCAAAAACATTAAAGTCTGTGGATGATAGAGATATCTCTACATACAATGATAATTGCGAACTAATGTTAAAAACTAATGAGTATGATAAATTGTTTTTGATTTTCGAATATGCTAGGAATAATTGCTTCCCACTATTTTTTAGTTTCGTAAATCAAGAAAAATTTATTTGCAAAGCTATTCAAAATCGTGAAATATATACTTTAGTATATAAAACATTTTGTGATATGCTAGCTAAAGGTGAGTATATAAATGCGAAGCAAATATTTAATGTTCATTTAAAAATTGAAAGTAAAAAGATAGTATTGAATGAACTTGAATATCAAAACATTTGGGAAGGTAGGAATATTTATAAAGCACCAAAAGAAAGTGCTTATAATATTTGGTATCCATATGAATGGTTAAACTTAAAAGAATTAATATCATCGTCTATTTTTTTAGATGTACTTAGTATTCATAATAATTTTTTGGAAGATAGCCTTAAACAGATATCATCAATCAATTTTAATAAGTTATACAAAGATGAATTGCAACGTTCAATAGTAAATGTTACTGATGTTTTAAATTTATTATCAACTTATATGGATTATGTATCAAATGAGGGCGAGGAATATGATTTTAGGAAAATGCATGATTTCTTTTTTAATTATTCAAAATTAATATCATTAATAGAAAAAAATGATAATGATATTAATCAATTTTTATTGAATTCGTTTAAACATGAATTTGAAAATCAAAATGAATTTATCAATGAATTATTAGAAAAGCGTCCAAATCTTCCGAGAATTATATTATTCGGTATTCGAAAAGAAGATAGTGTATTTGCAAGTACAATACATGATTTTTTTAAATCAAAGAAGCCCATTGAATAAAATATATGTGAAAAAGACCTTGTCAATTGACAGGGTCTTTTGTCTTATAGATTGTATTTATTTATAAATCTTTGATAAGATTCATCTTTATATTGTTCTTTTATTTCGTAATCTTTTTTATTATTTTGTGCTACTTGTTCATAATATGGTTTACTTATTTTTTTAACATCAATTCTAAATTTAATAAAGACTATTAATCCTAATAGAAGAATAACAATTGAGACTATTGTTAATGCCAAAACATTTAATGTTAATCCTAACACTAAGAATAATACGAATAAAAGAATTGTTGATAATATTGTATATTTAGAAATAGTTCTTGGCTTTTTAGTGGCCTCTAATCTTTGATTTGATATTTCACGATTTTGTTTATTTACTTCATCATAATTATCACAAGGATATTCACCAAATACTTTTATTTCAATTTGTCCATTTGAACATGCGACAAATAAAAGGTTTTTATTTCTTATAGATATTGCTAGAGAATATAAAGATACTATAGTACAAGAAATATTATAAAGTGTTGTTGTACCACTATATTCTTCATCCTTAACATGGTTTCCTGGATATGTAATGTTATTTTGAAAAACCTTATTCAAAATATCATTTTTCATAAATTCAATCTGTTCAGAAGTAAGATGATAATTATTTAATTCATTAATTGACATTACTCTGATATTTTGTCTATCCATTTTATGATTTGTAACATATTCATCATATATTTTATATTTTTCATCATATGTTCCAGATTTGGCAGATCCACTTAATGTTCCTGAATCTCTTTGCCAATTTGTGATTGTTCTAACAGAAGTAGATTGTGATTTATTTTGATATCCATTACCATATGTTGTAGTTTTATATTTAGTTGTAGTTTCTAGGCTATCAAATCCTAATAATCTTGTATATTCAATTTCCGAATCTCCATCACAAAGAATAAGAGGGACATTGATTCTTGATACCTTACTTAAAATCATTTCATCAAATATATATGATGGTGATGAAATATCTTCTTTAATATTATCTAAAACAGCCTTTAAAAAGTCTTGTTCAGAAAAAGAATCATTATATACATAACCTTCATTAAATCTATAATCTTCCATATATTTCTCCTAACCTACCAAAAAATATTTTATCACTAATATATTATATAGTCTATATAATATTCTTTTCGTTTTTTTCTTGAAAAAGGAGTTTTAAAGTTGTATAACTTCCTTTGGTGATTTTAAATGAACAAGAAGGATAAGTTAGTCACTGGAAGTCCTTTTAAAACATTATTGTTGTTTTCACTCCCAATGATTTTATCAGTTACATTACAACAATTTTATAATATATGTGATTCTATGATTGCTGGAAGAATGATTTCTGATGATTCATTATCTGCCGTATCTGCGACATATCCAATCACTGTTGTTTATTTAGCGATAGCGGTTGGCTTTGGAGTTGGTGCGAACATTATTACAGCGAGATATATTGGTGAAAAGAAATATCATATTGCCAAATCAGCTATTAATACAGCTTTAATCGCAATTGGTGTTTTAGCATTAATAATAACATTGCTTGGCTTAGCTTTATTAAAACCTTTATTATTTTTATTAAATGTTGATGGACAATCATATTACGATGATGCCTATATCTATTTATTATTTTATACATGTGGAATTATATTTTTATTTATATATAATGTTGTGACATCATTATTTCAATCATTAGGTAATTCTAGAATACCTCTATATTTATTAATATTTTCTACAATAATGAATTTAGTATTAGATATTATATTAGTTAAATCAGGTATGGGTATTAAAGGTATCGCGATCGCTACTTTTATATCTCAGGCTGTCGCGTCAATAGTATCTTTAATTATTTTATTAATATATTCTAAAAAATTATTAAATGAAAAAGGTATTTTAGCTGATAGAAGAATATTAAGAAATATTTTATCTATTGCGATACCATCAATTATTCAAGGATCTATTATTTCAATTGGTGGTGTAATGATTCAATCTTTAATTAATTCATTTGGACCTAGTGTTACGGCTGGTTATGGTGCGGCTTATAAGATTGTATATGTAATTGTTAATATTTATACAGTTATGTCAAATGCTATTTCAACATTCACATCTACGAATGCTGGTGCGGGACAATATGAAAGAATAAAAAAAGGATTTTATTCTGGATTATTAATATGTGGATTTTTAACTTTGATTGCTACATTAATATTTATGATTATGCCAAAGCCATTATTATCAATATTTGGTAATGATAATACAAGTGAGGATGTAGTAGAGGTTGGTAAAAAGTTTATTTATTGTGTGGCACCATTTTATTTATTTTTATGTATTAAAATTCCATGTGATGGAGTTTTAAAAGGCTCAAGAGATATGAGAAGCTTTATGATAGCCACATTCGTTGATTTAATTATTAGAGTTGGTTTATCATATCTACTTGGTAATGTATTACCAGATGATTATAAATTATTAGGTATATTTTTATCATGGCCAATTGGTTGGCTAGTTGGTATGAGTATTTCCTTATTTGCTTATAAACAAGGTAGATGGAAAAGATTAATAGGTTATAATTAATTCTTTTTTAAATATTATATTTATGTTAAATTATTAATAGGTGATATAAATGTTTTTTAAGAAAAAGATTAAATTTGAATCTAAATTTAAAAAAGATGAATTTGTTTCATTTCATATGAATAATGATTTAAAACATGGAGTCATAAAAAATATTAGAAAAGATAATGATATTATTTATTATGATATAAATGTTGGTGGGGAAGCTACTTGGCTAGCTAAAGACATAGAAGAAAAAGATATATTAAAAATAAAGTAAGGCTTTATCAATATTGATAAAGTCTTTTTATATTTAAAAAGATAATTAAACATAGTATA
>JAILBI010000116.1 GCA_024681175.1 Acholeplasmatales bacterium | reverse complement strand
GAGGGTGATGGCGAATTAAGTAGTAGCTAAAACCGGGGACTCCCGTTACAGAGTAGGAATGTGATGGCATTCTGTTTTGAGTGGTCAATTTTTTTGTTGACAATAAAGGTGGTACCGCAGGTTATTTTACGCTTGTCCTTTTTATAAAGGATGAGCGTTTTTTTATTTTCCAGGAGGTAATTTTATGAAGCCAGAATTAAATGAATTAAAACAATATAAGGATTATGATATAGTCCCTATATACGAAGAATTATTAAGTGATTTTACAACACCACTTAATGTCTTAAGAAATATCAAGGAGATAAGTGATAAATTTTATCTTTTAGAATCTGTAGATCCTTCTAAGTTCTCTAGATATTCTTATTTAGGTTATAATCCAGTACATAATATTTCTTGTAAAGACAACATCGTTAAATTTGATGACAAGGAATATTATTCAGAAAAGCCAATTGATGAAATATCAAAAGTACTTAGTCACTATAGAGCTCCTAAAATTAATGGTTTACCACCGTTTTGTGGAGGTTTCGTTGGATATTTTTCATATGATTCATATAAATATCTAGAACCAAAGCTAGAATTTAAATCTAAAGATATAGCTAAATTCAATGATTTTGAATTAGCTTTATTCGATAAAGTAATATGCTTTGATGCATTTAAACAAAAAATAATTATTGTATGTAATATTCATACTAATAATTTAGAAAAAGAATATGAAGAAGCTAAAGCTTCAATAGAAGAAATTAAAGAAATAATTTTAAGAGCTCCTAAATATGAAGTAGAGAAAACTGAAATTATTAAAAAACCAGAATCAATTGATTCAAAAGAAGAATACAAAAATAAATTATTAAAGATTAAAAGACATATTTACGATGGTGATATATTCCAATGTGTATTCTCTCGTAGATTTAAAGGTAAAATTAAAGGTTCTTTATTTGAAACATATAGAAATTTAAGAAGTATAAATCCATCACCTTATATGTATTATCTAAAGAATAATGAAATAGAAATTGCTGGTTCATCTCCTGAAACACTAGTTTCAAAAGAAGACAAAACAGTAATGACTTATCCGATTGCAGGTTCTCGTCCTCGTGGAAAGACTGAGGAAGAAGATGTTAAAAACGAACATGATTTATTAAGTGATGAAAAAGAATTAGCAGAACACAACATGTTAGTTGACCTAGGTAGAAATGATTTAGGTAGAATATCAAAATTCTCATCTGTTAAAGTATTAGAATATATGAAAATATTAAGATATTCTCATATTATGCATATCGCATCAACAGTAATTGGTGAGATACGTGATGATAAGACATCACTTGATGCTTTACAATCAGTTTTACCAGCTGGTACCTTATCAGGTGCTCCAAAGCTTCGTGCTTGTCAAATAATTGATGAGCTTGAAGAAGAAAGAAGAGGCATTTATGGTGGAGCCTTAGGATATATTGATTTTACTGACAATATGAATATGTGTATAGTCATAAGAACAATTGTTAAAAAAGGTGAAGATATATATCTTCAAGCTGGTGGAGGAATAGTAATTGGTTCTGACCCTGAAACAGAATTTATCGAAACTGAAAACAAGGCTATGGCTACATTTAAAGCACTTGAGGCATCAGGAGGTAGTAAATAATGATATTATTAATAGATAATTATGATTCATTCTCATTTAATTTATATCAATATATAGGTTCTATTAATCCTGATATTAAAGTAATTAAAAATGATGAAATGACTGTAGATGAAATAATTAAATTAAATCCATCACATATAGTTGTATCTCCAGGTCCAGGTAGACCAAAAGATGCAGGTATTATTGAAGATGTTATAAGAAACATCCACAATATTCCAATTTTAGGTGTTTGTTTAGGACATCAAGCAATATGTGAAGTATTTGGTTTAGAAATCAATAACGCTGTAAGAATTAGTCACGGCAAAAGAGATAATGTAAAAATAGATAATACATCTAAAATATTTAAAGGATTAAAAGATAATATTAATGTTGCAAGATACCATTCATTAATTGGTAGAGGCAAATCAAATGATCTAAAAATAATTTCTGTAAATAAAGATAAAGAAATTATGGCAGTTGAGCATATAAAATATCCAATATATGGATTACAATTCCATCCAGAAAGTATTTTAACTGATGATGGAATGACTATACTTAAGAATTTTTTTGAAATAGAGAGGATATAAAAAATGAAAGATTTATTAGTAAAATTAACAGAAGGTAAAGATTTAACAGAAGAAGAAATGTTTAATGCTGTATTAAGCATTATGAAAAATGAAGTAGACCCAGCAATGACTGGTGCCTTCCTTACAGCTTTATCAATTAAAGGTGAAAAGCCAAGTGAAGTAGTTGGTGCAGTAAAAGCTATGCTTGAGGTTGCAGAAATAATCGATCCAGGTTATGATGTACTTGATATAGTTGGTACTGGTGGAGATAGATCATTTTCATTTAATATCTCTTCAGTTTCATCAATAGTTAT
>JAILBI010000053.1 GCA_024681175.1 Acholeplasmatales bacterium | reverse complement strand
ATTTAAGAATTAAAATCTTAAATAAAAGGATTATTTTATTATTTAAAAAGAAAAATTAATTAAAATAATTAAATAAATACTTTTTTAAAACAAAAAGATGAAGAATAATCTTCATCTTAAATACTATTTAATGCTAATTTAATCATTTCATTAAAATTATTTTCTCTTTCCTTAGCTGTAGTTTCTTCTCCACTTACTAATGAATCAGATACAGTTAGGATACATGCGGCTCTTTTTGATAAGCGTCTTGCATTTGAAAATAATGCAAATGATTCCATTTCTACTGCTTTCAAATTATATTTATCATGTAATTCTTTATAATGAGTATGAAAATCGCTATAAAATACATCTGATGAATGAACCTTGATTTCTTTTAATTCAAGATTCATTTTATTTGCTGCATGCTTAATTTTATTATTTAAATAAAGACTAGGCTTTCTTGTTTTTCCTCTCATGCCAAAAGCTATTTTAGCATAATTAGATTCAGAAAATGCTTCTTCAACTAATACTACATCATAAATATTAACTGAAGCATCGTAGCTTCCACAAGATCCAACTCTTATGATGTTTTTAACATCATAAAAATTATATAATTCATAAGAATAAATACCAATAGATGGCATACCCATACCTGAAGCCATTACTGATACTTTTTTATTATTATAATATCCTGTATAGCCAAGCATTCCTCTTACTTCATTAAATTTTATAACATTAGTTAAAAATTTATCTGCAATATATTTCGCTCTTTTAGGATCTCCTGGCATTAATACTGTTTCAGCAATTAAATCCTTATCTTTACATTCGTTGTGTGGAGTTGGAATCATAATATTCCTCCATTATTTGAACTGATTTTGATACACCAAGTCTAGATGCACCATTATCAATCATATCTAAAGCATCCTTTAAGGAATGAATTCCGCCAGCTGCTTTAATTTTTATTCTTCCATTAACAATTTTATTTAATAATTTAATATCTTCAACTGTAGCACCTTTTGTACCAAATCCTGTAGATGTTTTTACAAAATCGCAACCACAATCGATAATTATATTAGTTATTATTTCTTTTTCTTCATCAGTTAAATAACAAGTTTCAATTATTACTTTTAAAATATGATTAAAAGAAGCTTTTCTTATTAATTTTATTTCTTCTTTTAAATAATCATAATCTTTATCCTTTAATCTACCAACATTGATAACCATATCAATTTCATCAGCACCATCAAAGATAGCTGACTGGGTTTCTTCAGCTTTATCATAAGAATTCATCATACCAAGCGGAAATCCTACAACTGTAGTAATTTTAACATTAGTATCTTTTAATAATTCTTTTGCATATGAAACATATGATGGATTAATACATACAGAATAAAAATTATATTTTATTGCTTCATCACATAATTTTTTAATATCAGATTTAGTTGCATAAGCATATAAATTTGTATGATCTATATATTTTGCAATATTTATATCTTTAGACATCTAATATTTTCTCCAATGATAATAATTCAAGCTTTGTACCAAGTGGTGCAAAACGCTCTTTAACTAAAAATTTATGGAATTTTTTAACATTCTTTGCATCAAGAATCTGAATTTCACCATAACCATCTAATGATCTAAATAATTTTTCTGTTTTAGATAATATTTCTTTCATTGAAATAAATCTTTGTAGCTTACCATCATCTAAATAAAATACATCAACTGATGGAGGTAAAACGAATGATTTTTCTCCATCCCATTTTATTGCAACATAAGCACTTCTAGATTTATTTGATTTATAGAATATATAATTTGATACTACTACCTTTGATGCATCAATAGTTAATTCTAATCTTTTACGCTTTTGTAAATAAGATGATACTTGTGAATAAGCTTGTGGGTCTAAGAAATTATATTCAGCAACCTGATCTGGAAATTTAGCCGCAAAGGCATTTTTCCATGCGGTGAAAACCTTAATCATTACAGCTCTTCTAAAAGGCTGAATATTATTTAATGCTTCATTATAAATGAAGAATCTAAATTTTTTAACAATTTCTTCTATCACATCTAAAATAATTTCTAAGGCATAATTAGATGTTAAAATATCAAATTTAACATAGAAATTTACATCAAAATATTTGGCTTCTAAACGCTCTAGGTTAGGAATAACTGATTTGTTTGCCATAATAAATTGAGCTTCAAAATTTAATGTTTGATGATGATATACGAATATGTTTTCTTCAGTTGTACTTAAATTAGAATCTGGACCTGTAATATTAGGATTTGATAATAACAAAGTCATTAAATCAGATTGTTCATAAGTTCTTGTTCCTTCTTTTAAAAAGTAGAAACAAAAATCTCTTTTTCCCATATCATCACCTCCATCTTAAAATTTCGTGTTTATTATTTTTAATTTTATCATTTAATTACAATATTGTCAAAGCACTTATGCTTACTTTGATAAACTATCTACAATCTTTTGACATCTTGGGCATAATTCATTTTCATTAATCTTTGGAACAATCATCCAGCATCTTGAGCATGTTTCACCTTGAGCTGCTTCAACTTGGCAATCAAATTTGTCGCCATCTTTAAATTCAACCTGTGAAACAATTAATAATTGTGCTGCATCATCCTTAATTGAATCAAAGATTTCTTTAGCATCCTTATCAAGAGTTATAGTTAATTTAGCATTAAATGATTTACCAATTACTTTATTGTTTCTTGCATCTTCTAATGATTTTAATACTAAATCACGATATTCCATGAATTTTAAGAATCTTTGTTCTAATTTTTCATCTAAATTAGTTTCAATTTCAGGAATATCTTCTAAATATACATCCTCTTCATCTTTAAATGGTAAAGCTTGATAAGCTTCAGATGATGTATGAGGAATAATTGGAGATAAAATCTTAATTAATCCTGTTAAAATTTCATAGAATACTGTTTGAGTTGATAATCTCTTTTGAGATTTAGGAGCTTCAATATATAAAATATCTTTAGTGAAATCTAAATAGAAGCTTGATAAAGTATTAGAAATATATGAATTAATTAATCTATATACTTCACCAAAATTAAATTCTTCAAAATTATCTCTAATTGATTTTACAAATCTTGCAAATTCAATATGCATAAATTTATCAACATCATTTAATTTATCATAAGGAAGTGAATCCTTAGGATTGAAATCACTTGTATTAGCAAGCATGAAACGAATAGTGTTTCTAATCTTACGATAAGATTCAGTAACCTGCTTTAAAATGTCTTGTGATAAAGGCATATCAGCTCTATATTCAACTGATGCAACCCAAAGACGTAAAATATCTGCACCTTGTGTATTACATACCTTTGTAGGGTCAACTGTATTACCTAATGATTTAGACATTTTTCTTCCTTGACCATCAAGTGTAAATCCATGTGACACTACATTTTTATATGGAGCAGTACCAAATGCTGCAACTGATGTAATTAAGGAAGAATTGAACCAACCACGATATTGGTCAGAGCCTTCTAAATATAAATCTGCAGGGAACTTTAATCCTCTTCTTTGAAGTAGCATATATGATGAGCCTGAATCAAACCAAACGTCCATAATGTCATTTTCTTTTGTGAATTTGCCATTTGGAGAACCTGGATGAGTAAATCCTTCTGGTAATAATTCTTCTGCAGTCTTTTCAAACCAAATATTAGAACCAAATTCACCAAATAAATTAGCAACATGCTCTAATACCTTTTGGTCTAAAATTGCATCACCATTTTCAGCATAGAATACTGGAATAGGTACACCCCAAGCTCTTTGTCTTGAAATACACCAATCATGACGATCCTTAATCATGTTAGAGATTCTAACATCGCCCCATTTAGGATTCCAATTAACTGATTTAATCGCATTTAAAATATCATCCTTAATTGGATCAATTGATGCAAACCATTGAGGAGTTGCTCTAAAAATAACTGGCTTTTTAGTTCTCCAATCATGAGGATAGCTATGTAGAATTGGATCTAATAAAATTAATGATCCATTTTCTTTCATATCATTAATAATTGCTTCCTCAGAATCAGCATAGAACATACCAGCATATTTACCAGCACCTTCCATTTGATAACCTTTATTATCAACATAAACTAAAATATCAAGACCATATTTCTTTCCTGCTTCATAGTCTTCTTCACCATAACCAGGAGCAATATGAACGAAACCAGTACCATCAGTTGTTGTAACGTAATCAGCATTAATAACTGGAGAGATTCTATCATATAAAGAATGCTTATATTTTAAACCAATTAAATCTGTACCCTTAACATGACAAATTTCTTTAACATTTTCAAATTTTAATTTAGCAGTTAAATTTGAAATTAAATCACTTGCACAAATTAATTTACCATAATTAGATGTTTCAAAAATAACATAATCAACATCTGGTCCTGCAGCAACTGCATCATTACCAGGTAATGTCCATGGTGTAGTTGTCCAAATCATAATTGATAAATCTTTGAAATTTCCTTCACCATTAACAACTGGGAATTTAAAATAAATTGCATTTGAAGTAATATCTTTATATTCAATTTCAGCTTCTGCAAGTGCTGATTCGCTTGATGGTGACCAATAAACTGGCTTTAAGCCTTTATAAATTAAGCCCTTTTCAGCCATTTTAGCGAAAATCTTAATTTGGTCACGTTCAAATTCATGCTGAAGTGTAATATATGGATTATCAAAATCACCAAGTACACCTAAGCGTAAGAATCCTTCCTTTTGCTTTTCAACCTGACGATAAGCATATTCTTCACATTTCTTTCTAAATTCAGCAACAGGTAATTCTCTTCTTGAAATACCTTCTTTTTGAATTGCATTTTCAATAGGAAGACCATGAGTATCCCATCCTGGAATATATACACTCTTATAGCCTGTCATATTTTTATAACGAACTACAAAGTCCTTTAATATTTTATTTAAGGCATGACCAAGGTGAATATTACCATTTGCATATGGTGGACCATCATGAAGTGTATATTCTCTTTTACCTTCATTTTTTCTAATTACCTTGTTGTATAAATCAATTTCCTTCCATCTTTTTTGAATATCAGGCTCTTTATTAATTAAATTACCTCTCATTTCAAATGATGTGTTACCCATAAATAATGTGTCTTTATAATTTTTCATATTATCCTCCTATAATAAAAAAAACCTTAGATTAATATCTAAGGGCGAATTACCGCGGTACCACCTTAGTTCTTTATTTCTAAAGCACTTAAGTAATCGATAACGAGATTAACCGTAATTAGCTACTTTATTCACCAATTCTGCTCCTCCAGTGATCTAAATATATTTATCTTGCTATATTGCACCAAATTATAGCTCTCTTAAAAGAATCAATATATTCCGTCTGGTATCCACATTTAAAATACATTGCAATTATACATTTTTTTATCCTTAAAGTAAATATAAATATTTATTACAAAAAAATATATGAATAAAAAAAGCTTTTAAGCATAAGCCTAAAAGCAATTTTTATAATTATTCTAATTCGAATGCACCAGTATATAATTGATAATATGTACCTTTTTCTTCAAGTAATTGATCATGTGTACCACGTTCAATTATCTTACCATGGTCTAAAACCATAATCGCATTAGAATTTCTAACTGTTGATAATCTATGTGCAATTACAAATACAGTTCTTCCTTCCATCAATTGATCCATACCCTTAGAAACTAATAATTCAGTTCTAGTATCAATAGATGATGTAGCTTCATCTAAAATCATTACAGGAGCATCTGCAATAGCGGCTCTTGCAATAGATATAAGCTGTCTTTGACCTTGAGATAATTGAGAACCATTACTTGTAAGCATTGTATCAAAGCCATCAGGTAATCTTGTAATAAAATCATATGCGTTAGCAATCTTTGCAGCTTTAATTACTTCTTCATCAGTTGCATCAAGCTTACCATATTTAATATTATCTTTTACAGTACCTGTAAATAGGTTCGTATCTTGTAATACAATACCAATAGATTTTCTTAAATCTGATTTTTTAATTTTATTAATATTGATTCCATCATATCTAATTTTTCCATCAGCAATATCATAGAATCTATTAATTAGATTTGTAATAGTTGTTTTACCTGCACCAGTTGCACCAACGAATGCGATTTTTTGACCAGGCTTTGCATAAATTGAAACATCATGTAATACAATCTTTTCAGGGAAATATCCGAAATCTACATCAAAGAATCTAATATCTCCTTTAAGCTCTGTATATGTAACTGTTCCATCAGCCTGATGTGGATGCTTCCAAGCCCAATGACCTGTATGTTCAGCTGATTCAGTTATATTACCATTCTCATCAATATTAGCATTTACTAATGTAACATAGCCTTGATCTTCTTCTTTATCTTGATCCATTAATTCAAATACTCTATCAGCACCTGCTAAACCCATTACAGCTGAATTTATTTGCATTGAAATTTGGTTAAATGAATTTGCAAATTGTCTTGACATACCTAAGAAAGCAACATAAAATCCGATTTCTACCACAGCGTATTTAGCCTCAAATTCAAAAGAAAAGTTTAATTTTGCAAATTTAAATAATGTAAGTGAAGGATTTTCAACTTGAAAAGTGAAAAATATAACACCTATTATTGCAACTAAAACATATAATACATTACCTATATTATGGATAATAGGTGCAAGCATATTAGCATATGCATTTGCTTTATATGCATCATGATTTAATTGACCATTTATTTTTTCAAAATCTTCTTTTGATTGTTCTTCATGACAGAATACCTTAACAACCTTTTGGCCATTCATCATCTCTTCAATATAGCCTTCACATGTAGCTAAAGATTTTTGTTGAGCAATGAAATATTTTGCAGATCCGCCACCAACCTTTTTAGTAACTAATAAAATTACAATTGTCGCAACAACAATTACGATACATAACCAAACACTATAAGATAGCATAATAACAAATAATAATAAAACTGTTATTATTGTTTGTGTAGCCTGAGGTAATGCTTGTGTTAATAATTGTCTAATTGCATCTACATCGTTTGTATATGTAGACATAATTTCACCATGAGCATGTCTATCAAAATATGATATAGGAAGCTTTTCCATCTTAGCAAATAATTCTTTTCTAAGATTATTTAAGAATCCTTGTCCCATAGATGCCATAACCTGTTGTTGAATAATCAAAGAAAAAATTGAAATGCCATAGCAGATTACAAGAGCAATTAAATATTTAAACAAAACATCTTTAACGCTATCGTAACCTTCCTCAATTCCTGGATACATTACTTCATTAATCAAATTTGGAACGAATAATGATGCAATAATACCACCGATAGCAGCAATAATAATACATAAAATAATTACTATAAAATGTACTGGATATTGCTTAAATACACTACCTAATAATCTTTTGAAAGTCTTCTTCTTATCAAATTTTCTTGTAGTTCCTCTAATCATTCTAGGCATATTACATCACCTCCTTAGAAGTGTTATCAGCTGATTTATTCTGAGTATAATATACCTCTTGGTAAATCTCATTAGATTTTAATAATTCATCATGAGTTCCAATTGCATTAATTTCACCATTATCCATAATAATGATTTTATCTGCATCTTGGATTGATGAAACTCTTTGAGCAATTATAATTTTAGTTGTTTCAGGAATATATTTCTTAAATCCTTTTCTTATAACAGCATCAGTCTTAGTATCTACTGCTGATGTTGAATCATCTAAAATTAAGATTTTAGGATGCTTCAATAAAGCACGTGCGATACATAATCTTTGTTTTTGACCACCAGATACATTTGTACCACCTTGAGTGATATGTGTATCATATTTATCAGGGAATGATTCAATAAATTCATCAGCACATGCAAGCTTACATGCTTCTTTTATTTCTTCATCAGTTGCATCTGCTTTACCCCATCTAAGATTATCTTTAATTGTTCCAGTAAATAATAAATTTTTTTGTAATACAACCGCAACATTATTTCTCAATGTATTTAGATCATAATTTTTAACATTATTTCCAGCTACGATTAATTCACCATCTGAAACATCATATAATCTTGAAATTAAATTAACAAGTGATGTTTTAGATGAACCAGTTCCACCTATAATACCAATTGTTTCACCGCTTTTAATTTCTAAATTAATATTTGATAATGCATATTTTTTAGCATTTTCAGAATATTTAAATGAAACATTATTAAATTTAATACTTCCATCATTTACTTCATAAATAGGATTTTCAGGGTTTGTTAATGTTGAAACCTCATCTAATACTTCAACAATACGCTTTGCAGATTCAACAGCCATAACAATCATGATTATAACCATCTGAAGCATAATTAAGGCTACTAATGATTGGAAGCCATAAGTCATTAATGATTGAAACTGACCAACAGTTAAATCATGAAACTCAATTATAGGCATAGGTATTCCACTATCTGTAACATTAAAGCCAACTACTTCCGAATTCTTAACTATAATTGTTGAGCCTAAGAATAAAATGAATACCATGATTACATTAATTGCGGCAGTCATCAATGGAGATGCCATACCAATAATTCTTTCAACAATTGTGAAATCTTTCTTTAAACCATCTGAAGCTTTATTGAATTTTTCAATTTCATAATCTTCTCTTACAAATGATTTAACTACTCTTATTCCTTTAATGTTTTCTTCAACACTATCATTTAATTTATCATATTTTTTAAATACTCTTCTAAATATTCCCATTGTAGATACCATTAAGATACTTAAAATTAATGATAAAGCAACTAATACTACAACGAATATCCATGCAAGCTTAGGAGCAATTGTGAAGCTCATAATTAATGAGAATACAATCATTAATGGTGAACGTATTGCACCTCTTATAATTTGAATATAAGCATTTTGTACATTTGTAACATCTGTAGTCATTCTTGTAACTAAGCTTGATGTTTGGAATTTATCAATATTTTCAAAAGAATAATTTGAAATAGCTTCAAACATATCTTTTCTTAAATTCTTTGCAAAGCCAGCGGCTGCCATTGCACTATATTTACCTGCAAGGGCACCAAATAATAAGCTTAGCATAGCCATAATGATTAATACTATACTATAAATTGTTAATAATTTAGTATTTGAATCATTCATTTGGTCTACAAGCTTTGATGTAACAAATGGTAATGCACATTCGATACCAGCTTCAAAGACAATTAATATGATAGATAATATACTTGCTTTTTTGTATTCTCTTATACTTTTCATCAATGTTTTAATCATAATTTCACATCCTTTCGTATATGTTTTAAAAAGAAAAAAAGTCAGAAAAAATTATTTTTCCTCCTCTTTCTCCTTTTCCAATTTTTTAGCACTTCTATTTTTGATTTTTAATTTCTTCTTATGAAGTTTGATGTTTTTGAAAAAGAAATCAATCATTCTATCATTTTCAAAACCATCTTTAGCTACATAAAGCATTACATTTTCAAATTGAAGCTCATAACCATCATCATATTCAGTGATGGTTTTGATTTCTTCATATTGATATTCAATTCTTTTTGCTTTACCACCAAAAGTGCTTACTTCAACCTTTAAGCTATTTTCATGAAATTTATATTGATAAGTTACACCGTTAGTACAAATATCTTCATTGTTTTTAATTACTTCTTTTGGACCTTTTTTCTTACCTAAAAAGATTAAGAAAATATATCCTACTGCAATAAAAGCAAATATTGCAGAAAAAACAAGTAATGGAGTTTCTTTTCTTGTAATTCCAAAAATTAAAATTGCAATAGCAAAAACAAATACGACAGCTGCAAAAATATATTTTGAATCAAATGCTTTTGTAGCTGATCTTATTAATATTTTTTTTGCTTCATCTCCTGTTAGTGAAGTCTTATTCTGTACTACCATTAACTTTATTCTCCTTTGGCAGCAGCTACAGGATTCGAACCTGTGAATACTGGGGTCAGAGTCCAGGGCCTTACCGCTTGGCTAAGCTGCTAGATTAAGGAAGTTAAAAACTTCCTTATTATGCTCTTGATTGATATGAACCATCAACTGTTGAAACAATAATCTTGTCACCTGTTGAAATAAACATAGGGACATTTGTTTCATAACCAGTTTCAAGTGTTGCCTTCTTCTTAGAAGTTTGGTCTCCTTTTACAGGAGGAAGTGTATCAGTTACTTCTAATGTGATTTTATCAGGTAAAGAAACACCTAAAATTTCACTCTCATAGAAAGTAATATCTACATTTTGTCCTTCTAGCATGAAGTTCTTTTCCCACTCTAATCTTTCAGCAGGAATTTCAATTTGTTCATAAGTTTCTTGATCCATGAATGTATATGTATCTCCTGAAGAGAAAATATATTGCATAGGACGCTTATCAATATAGCATCTTTTGAATGCTGAATCAGAACCCTTTAAAGCTGTTTCCATAATTGAACCAGTTCTTAAGTCCTTCATTTTAACACGAACATATGCAACTTTATTTTGTAATACATGCATAAATTCAACAATTTGCATTAATTTTCCATCGTATTCAATTACGACACCATTTTTTAAATCATTAACATTTATCATAATTTACCTCAAAAAATAAAGAGGATTAAATCCTCTTTATCATTATATCAAAACATTTTCAATTGTAAAGAATTTTTTAAATTACTTAATGCAGTAAAGTGAATCTTTACCTTCGAAAACTGATACGCCTGGGTATTCACCATGACCATTTAATTCATCTTCAATTCTGATTAATTGGTTATATTTAGCCATTCTATCAGTTCTTGATAATGAACCAGTCTTGATTTGACCAGCGTTTGTACCTACAACGATATCAGCAATTGTTGTATCTTCTGTTTCACCAGATCTATGAGAAACGATTGCAGTATATCCAGCTCTCTTAGCCATTTCAATAGCTTCGAAAGTTTCAGTTAAAGTACCAATTTGGTTAACCTTAATTAAGATTGCATTTGCAACACCCATTTCGATACCCTTAGCTAATCTCTTAGTATTTGTAACGAATAAGTCATCACCAACAAGTTGAACCTTATCACCGATTTGTTCAGTCATATATTTCCAACCTTCCCAATCGTCTTCAGCTAAACCATCTTCGATTGTGATGATAGGGAATTGCTTAATTAAATTAGCATAATATTTATCAACCATTTCTTTAGATGTAAATTCACCCTTATCAGCCTTTAAGATATATTTACCAGTGTTCTTATCATAGAATTCACTTGATGCAACATCGATACCAAGGCAGATATCTTTACCTGGTTCATAACCTGCAGCCTTAATAGCTTCAACAACTCTTTCAAATGCTTCAGTGTTAGAGCCAAGCTTAGGTGCATAACCACCTTCATCACCAACTGATGTTACATAACCATTTGCTTTTAAAATCTTCTTTAAAGCATGGAATACTTCAGCACCCATTTGAACTGCTTCTTTAATATTCTTTGCAGAAACAGGTAAAATCATGATTTCTTGGAAATCAATACAGAAATCAGCATGAGCACCACCATTTAAGATGTTCATCATTGGTAATGGTAATTGCTTTGCATTGAAACCACCAAAATAATTATATAGAGGGATTCCATAATAATTAGCTGCTGCTCTTGCACAAGCCATAGAAACAGCTAAAATAGCATTTGCACCTAATTTACCTTTATTTTCAGTTCCATCTAATTCAATCATCATATGATCGATTGCAACTTGATTATAAACTTCCTTACCTAAAAGCTTTGGTGCAATAATGTCATTAACATTTTTAACAGCTTTTAAAGTTCCTTTTCCATTAAATCTTTCTTTATCACCGTCTCTTAATTCAACAGCTTCATGTTCACCAGTAGATGCTCCAGAAGGTACTAGGGCACGTCCGAATGCGCCTGATTCAGTTTGTACTTCAACCTCAACTGTAGGATTGCCTCTTGAATCAAGGACTTCTCTTGCGTATACGCTTGTAATAAATGGCATAATTTTTTATCTCCTTAATTTAGTTTTTAAAACACAATGATTATATACTAAAATTTTAAAAAATTTAATATCATTTGATATGAAAACGTTTTAAATGGTTATATATTTTAATATATAATCATTATTTCCAAATCGCAAGATATAAAATTAAGAATATTAAGCATAAAATAAAGAAATGAATTACAAATCCAAGTGATGCACCCTTTTTATATGATTTCTTTTTAAATAAGCCCATAATAAAGCCAACAATACCAGTTAAAATACCCATTAATAAGCCTTTTTTAAATAGATTTTTTTCATCATATTCATTAATTGCCTTTTCAGCAATTTCTTCTTCAGTTAATTTTTGTTCTTCTTCTTCATTTTCTTGATCAATATAATCATACAATACCTTTAATCTACCATGAACTAATGCAGTTACACCTACAACAACTGATGATAATAATAAATTGAATGGTATTATCGCAAAAATAATATAATTTACCATAAAATTATCTTTAGTTACAGTAACATTATGGAATGTAATATTATGTACTGCAGCATTAACCATACTAACTAATGCAGGATGTACACCTTCTTTATAATAATTAGATTTAAAATAGAAATTATTATACCAAGGAATATTAATGAAAATATTTGATATAACACCCATTAAAACCCAAGATGCTATTGCAGTTAAAAATGCAATTAATGTCTTATGCTTTAAGCCCGTATTATGGTAAATAAGTCCCGCAGGAATTACTGTACCAAGGCCAATTAAAAGGTCTGCAACCTCACCAACATAACCAGTACCAGAACCAACGATTGCCCATTTTAATAAGCATCTAATAATTACAATGCCAGCTGCATCCCATGGACCAAACATGAATGCACAAATAATTACTGGAATCATCGAAATATTGATGTCAAGAAATGAGGGGAAAATCGCAGGACTAGATATTTTGACGAAGTTATACAAAATAACAGTTAACGCAGCTAATACTGCATCAAAACAAAGTCTTTTGATATTTAATTTATTCATATTATCCTCCTTATAAAAATAAATATCCCCATATTTCTTTGGGGATATTATCAATATAAAAAAGATAATAATTCTACTTCTACCATCCAGACTCTACTGTCGGTTAAGGAATTACACCTTATCATGCCAAAAGGCTCGCGGACTATACCGCCGGTATGGAATTTCACCATGCCCCGAAGTAATATGTACATTCTTTATTATACTAATATTAATATTATTTACAATAATTATTTTTCAATTCTATTAAATTTCTTTAAAAAATAATAATTTAATACAGTTTCATGACCAATCCATTTAATCATGGCACTTTCTTCTTCAACATATGTATTATAGCCCCATGATTCTTTATGATCCCATAAGCCATGAGGTGCAATATTTGAAATAATATAATCAAGCTGTTTATCAATCATATCTTTTATATCTTTATCATCAAGGCTATAACAGTCAAGTGGATGAGCCTTAGAAAAATCTTCAAAATCAAGAGTGATCATTTCTTTAGCATAATTAATTAATTTATTTTCAAATTCTTTAATCTTATCACTAAATAAATTTTCTTCTTTAATTTTTGCTAAAAAGATATTAAATGATTTTAATTCATATAATGTAATATTATTTGAATTTAATACATCATTTATAATTCTTTCAGCCATAAGATAGGCCTTTTTATAATATGCCTTTGTTTCAGGTAATAAATGTAATATATATCCTACAATTGCCGCAGTTGGATGATATCCAAGTAATAATTTATTTTCATCATTAAATGTATAAATTTTTGCATGGGCAAAATCATTATTAGTTAGTGTATTACCATTCCATTTATTATCTTTAGTTTCACATCTATTAAATAAATAATTACCAAGCTTATCTAAAATAGGCTTATATAATTCTTCACAAGATTTCTTATCAAAGCCTGTAATATCAAGCATTTGTAATGCATCAAGACAAACTAATATAGATGAATTAGTATTATAATTATCTATATTTAAGCCTCCTGCAAAGCCACCATCCTTATTTTGATACATCATAAGACAATCAAGAACATATTCTCTTGGTAATGATTCATCTAATGCACCCATTAGACATACATCAATATCTCTTGATTTAAGTGGCATTTGTCTTTGAATATCCTCTTGCATATTTTTTGTTAACATCAACATATAATAAAAGTCCTTTCTTTAATCAATATAATTAATTATAATTATATATGAGGTTAGTTTATGAATAGAATTATTATAAAATATTATTTCTTTAAAGAATTATTATCAAAATTAAATAATAATTTATTAATTAAATTTAATTATAATAATGTTGATTTATTTAATTATTCTTCATTTATTGATTTACCATCTTATTATTATTTTTATAAAAAATC